>PHEG01000197.1 GCA_002842835.1 Alphaproteobacteria bacterium HGW-Alphaproteobacteria-2
CAGGTGATCCGCCCGGCCGCCGGGGTGACGGAACTGCGCGAGGCCGAAACGGCGCTGCGCTCGATGCAGCTTCAGCTCACCCAGCTTTTGCGCCAGAAGGAGCGCATGGCGGCGCTCGGGGGCGCGGTGGCGCGCATCAGCCACGATCTGCGCAACATGCTCACCACCGCGCAACTGATGGCCGACCGGCTGGAGACGAGCGACGATCCGGCGGTGCAGCGCACCGCGCCAAAGCTTCTGAGTTCGCTCGCGCGCGCGGCCAACCTCTGCGAGAGCACCCTGGCCTTCGGTCGTGCCGAGGAGCCCGCACCGAACCTTGCCGATGTGGCGCTCGTCCCGCTCGTCGAGGATGTGATCGAGGCCGAACGCTATGCATGCGAGGGCGATCTGGTGCGCTTTGTCATGGCGGTCCCGCCCGAAGCGCGAGCGCGGCTCGACGCCGAACAGATCTATCGCGTGATTGCCAATCTGGTGCGCAATGCGCGTCAGGCGATCGAGGCGTCGGGGCGCGCGGGCGTGATCCGCGTCTCGGTATCGCTCGAAGGCAACGACTGCGTGATCCTCATCGCGGACACCGGCCCGGGCCTGCCCGAGAAGCTGCGCGAAACGCTGTTCAAGCCGTTTCACGGCACCTCGCGCAAGGGCGGTTCGGGGCTGGGGCTCGCCATCGCGGCAGAGTTGGTGCGCGGCCACGGGGGTCGGCTCGATCTCGTGCAGAGCGGGCCCGGCGGCACCGAATTTGCCATCCGCCTGCCGAGCGGCGGCAGCGGCGCGGCGGGCTGAGACGGGCTCAGCGCCCGCGGAAGAGACCGCCCAGCACGCCGCGCAGGATCGCCGTTCCCGCCTTGGTGCCCAGAGAGCGCGCCATCGACTTGGCGAAAGCCTCGCCCGCCGAGTCGCTGCGGCGAGTCGGCGGCTTGCGCGAGTGTGCCGGGCCGGGCCGTCCGCCGGGCTCGTAGCGTCGTGCGCGGGCGAATTCGCGCTCCTCTGCGTCCTGCCGCGCCTGTGCCTGCGCCTCGCGTGCCACCGCATCGGCCGCGCGCGCGGCCTCTTCGGCCCGGCGAGCCAGCATCTCGTGCGCCGAATCGCGGTCGAAGGCGGTATCGTACTTGCCCGCCACCGGCGAGGCGGCGAGAAGCGCCGCGCGCTCGGCCGGGGTAACCGGCCCGAGTTGCGAGCCGGGCGGGCGGATCAGCGTGCGCTCGGCCACCCCCGGCGCGCCCTTCGCATCGAGCAGCGAGGTCACTGCCTCGCCGGTGCCCACGTCGCGGATCGCGTCGGCGATGGCGAAGCGCGGGTTGGGGCGGTAGGTTTCGGCCGCGGCGCGCAGCGCCTTCTGGTCGCGTGCGGTGAAGGCACGCAGCGCGTGCTGCACCCGGTTGCCGAGCTGGCCCAGCACCGTGTCGGGGATGTCGTCGGGGTTCTGGGTGATGAAATAGACACCCACCCCCTTGGAACGGATGAGCCGCGCCACCTGCTCCACCTTCGCCACCAGCGCGCGTGGTGCGTCGCGGAACAGCAGATGCGCCTCGTCGAAGAAGAAGACGAGCTTCGGCTGATCGGGGTTGCCGACCTCGGGCAGGGTCTCGAACAACTCCGACAGCAGCCACAGCAGGAAGGTGGCGTAGAGGCGCGGCGCGTTCATCAGCCGTTCGGCGGCGAGGACGCCCACCACGCCGCGCCCGTCGGGTGTGGTGCGCATCAGATCGGCGATCTCCAGTGCCGGTTCGCCGAAGAAACCCGCCGCTCCCTCGTTCTCCAGCACCAGAAGCCGACGCTGGATGGCGCCCACCGTCTGCGGCGTGATGTTGCCGTAGCGCAGCGACAGATCTGCGCGGTTCTCGCCCAGCCAGACCAGAAGCGACTGGAGGTCCTTGAGATCGAGGAGAGCCAGCCCCTCTTCGTCGGCGACGCGGAAGGCGATGTTGAGCACGCCTTCCTGCACCTCCGGCAATTCCAGCAGCCGCGAGAGCAGGAGCGGCCCCATCTCGGCCACTGTGGCGCGCACCGGGTGGCCCTGCTCGCCGTAGAGATCCCAGAAGATCACCGGGCAGGCGCCATAGGCGAAGTCGGCGGCGAAGCCGATCGTCTCGGCGCGCTTCGTGAAGGCCTCGTGCAGCCGCCCGGCCGGGTCGCCCGGCTTGGCCAGGCCGGAAAGGTCGCCCTTGGCGTCGGCGAGAAAGACCGGCACGCCGCGCGCCGAAAAACTTTCCGCCAGCACCTGGAGCGTGACCGTCTTGCCGGTCCCGGTCGCGCCCGCGATCAGCCCGTGCCTGTTGGCCATGCGCGAGAGCAGGTTCTGCGGTTCGCCATAATCGGGCCCGCCGCCGCCCAGAAAGATCATGCTCCGGTCCAAAATCCGCCCCTCTTCGCCGCCATTGTCCGCATTGACAATACAGCGTTAATCGTATCGCGCCATGTTGTCATCCGGCTCTGCGGTGGTGTTGCGGAGCCGCTTCCTCCCTGTCTGACTGGCCGCGCCTCCGGGCGCGGCCCTTTTCACTTCCGGCGCCCGGAATCGCGGTTGACCCGCCCGCGCCCGTGACGTAGCGTCCGGCCCACAATAGCGTCGGCCAGTCCGGCAGGGGGAGAAGCGAAAAAGGGCCGGATGGCCCTTTTTCACGTTTCTCGGACCCTGGCGGTTGCGCTTTGCCGCTGACATTGCGCTCGGTGCCGTGCTATGGGGCTCCGATCGGTTTTCGCAGGAACGGACCCGCACATGCAGACGACAGCTCGCCTTTTCGCCCTCGTTCTCGCCGCGGCGCTGGCCGGGCCCGTCGCCGCGCAGGACAAGCCCGCCGAGCCTGAGACCGCCGCCCCCGAGGCGCAGGGCGGCCTTTCGCTGGGCGAGCCCGCGACGCCGCAGGTGGGCGAGCCCTACAAGGCCGCCGATCACGGCGACTGGCGCATCACCTGCGTCAAGACGGCAGACGGCAACGACCCCTGCCAGATGTATCAGCTTCTGGTGGACGGCGAGGGCAACGCCGTGGCCGAGTTGACCATCTTCGACGTTCCGGGCAACCCCGAGGTCGCCGCCGGAGCCACCTTCATCACGCCGCTCGGCACGCTGCTGACCGCGCAGGCGACCCTCAGCGTGGACGACGCCGAAGGCAAGCGATACCCGTTCTCCTGGTGCCTGCAGAACGGCTGCTACGCGCGCGTCGGCCTCACGCCGCTGGAACTTGACAACCTGCGCCGCGGCAAGCAGGCGACGCTGACGATCCGCGCCGTGCAGGCACCCGACCAGCCGGTGGTGATCCCGGTGTCGCTGAACGGCTTCGCCGCCGGCTTCCGCGACCTCAAGGAGCGCACCCCGAAGCCGAAGCAGTAAACCGGCGGAAGCGGCGGAAGCAAAAAGCCCGGGCAGCGATGCCCGGGCTTTGTCATGATCGCG
>PHEG01000198.1 GCA_002842835.1 Alphaproteobacteria bacterium HGW-Alphaproteobacteria-2
ACTGGTGGACACGCTGCGCGGCGGCGCCACATATCTCTCGCAGGGGGCAAGCTATTCCTACCTGCGCGCGCGTACGCTTCTGGCCGGGCCGAAGCTCTTTCAGGACGAGGGCTTCGGTTTCGCGCTCAACATCTGCAAATGGGAAGGCTTCGCGGTCGCGGCGCAGGATCTCATCCTGATCCTCGAGGCCGACCTGCGCCCGGCGCTGCCCGCGGATGTCGGCCTGCGCGTGCGCGGGCTCGCCTCGCTCTACCGCGAGGTGCTCGCCGCCGAGGAGCTGCCCGAGCACCGCGCCGGGCTCGGCTGGGACGACGCGATCGAGGCTTTCGATGCGCGTCTGCCGGTCTATCTCGAACGTCCGCCGCTGAAGCCCGATGCGATCTCCATCGCCACCGCGCTCAAGCTGCTCGAACATGCGCCGGTGGACGAGGCGGTTCGCGAGGCCGACAAGATGATGGTGGTCAACAACACCGCCTTCCGCTTCATCGAGTACCAGGCGAAGATGCGCGAGACGCTCGATCTCGAGGCCGTGGCCGCCGAACTGGGACGTCGGATGCTGGGAGCCGCCTGATGCCATGGCGCAGCCGCAAACGCGCGGCGCCCGCCGCCGCGGAGACCCCGCTGATCGCGCTCGACGCCGTGGTGCTCGACACCGAGACGACGGGGCTCGACGTGCGCGCCGACCGCATCGTGCAGATCGGCGCGCTGCGTCTGCACGGCGAAGAACTGCTGGACGAGGACATCTTCGAGGCGGTGCTCGACCCGGGCATCCCGATCCCCGAGGTGGCGGCGCGGGTGCACGGGCTCTCGGACGCCGAGGTTGCAGGCAAGCCGGGTTTCGCCGAGGTCGTGCCGCAACTGCGCGACTTCATCGGAGATGCGGTGGTCATCGGCCACTCGATCCATTTCGATCTTGCCGTTCTGCGCCATGAGGCGGCGCGCCATGGCCTCGACTGGCCCGAGCCGCAGGCGCTCGACGTGGCGTTCCTGGCTGCCGGGCTCGACCGCGGACTCGTCGATACTTCTCTCGACAGTCTCGCGCTGGGCCTGGGGGTGACGATCGAGGGGCGGCACACCGCCACGGGCGACGCGCGCGCCACCGCGCAGGTCTATGCCGCACTCATGCGCCGCCTTCTCTCCGAGGGGGTGCGCACGCTGGGCGAGGCGCAGATGCTCTCGCAGCGCGCTGGCGATCTGGTGGCGCGCCAGCAAAGCGCTGGCTGGTTCGACCGCCCGGGCGCCCGGCCCGACTATGGCCGCGCCGCGATGCTGGCGGGCGGGCAGCGGCCTCTTCGTCGAGACCGGCGGCGCGCCCGGCATCCTGACCGAGCGCGACGTGCTGCGCGCGTTGGCCGAAAAAGGCGCGGAGGCGGGCGCGCTGCGCGCGGGAGATCTGATGACCGCGCCTGTGATCTCGGCGCCAGCCGATACCTTCCTCTACCGCGCGCTGGGGCTGATGGCGCGCCGCGGGCTGCGTTATCTGGGCGTCACCGACGCGGGCGGGCGGCTCAGCGGCATCTTCACCCTGCGCTCGCTCTTGCGCGAGCGGGCACTGGCGACGCTCTCGATCGGCGACGAGATCGCCGCCGCCAAGGGTGCTCGCGACCTCGCCAAGGTGCAGGCGGCGCTGCCGAAACTCGCCATGGGTCTCCTGGCCGACGGGCTCGAAGCGCGCGCCGTCTGCGCGGTGATCGCCGCCGAGGCCCGCGCCATGACAGCACGCGCCGCCGAGCTGGCGGAGGCGGAACTGGTGGCCGAGGGGCAGGGCCCGGCGCCCGCCGACTACGCGCTCCTGGTGCTAGGCTCGGGCGGGCGGGGCGAGAGCATGCTCGCCCCCGACCAGGACAACGCGCTGGTCGTCGCCGACAGCTACGCGGGCGACCTCGACGCGGCGGATGACTGGTTCACCCGCTTTGCCCACCGGCTGACGGCGATCCTCGACGAGGCGGGCATCCCGCTCTGCAAGGGCGGCGTGATGGCGCGTAACCGTACCTGGCGCAAGCGTCTCTCGGAATGGCAGGCGCAGCTCGCGGCGTGGACGCAGAAACACGATCCGCAGGCGATCCTGAACGTGGACATCTTCTACGACTTCACAGCCGCGCATGTCTCCTCGGCGGCGGGTGCGCAACTGGCGGAGGCGTTGCGCGCCGCCGCCGCCGAGGCGGCCGAGGGCGCTTCGGGGCTTCTGCGCGCCATGGGCGAGGTGGCGGGCTCGCACTCGCCACCGCTCGGCATGTTCGGGCGCATCCGCAAGGACGACGAGGGGCGGGTGGACCTGAAGGCCGGGGCGCTGCTGCCGATCACCGCGGGTGCGCGGGTGATCGCACTACGCCACGGGGTGCAGGCACTCGCCACGCCCGCCCGGCTGGTCGAGGCCACGCGCCATGCGGGCACCGGCGAAACGGATGCCGAGATCCTCGCCGACATCCACGGCTTTCTCCTGCGCATCATACTCGGCCAGCAGATCGCCGACATCGCCGCCGGTATCCGCCCCAGCAACCGGGTGCGCGTGGCCAGCCTCGGCCACCAGGACCGAGAGCATCTGCAGGACGCACTGGGCCGCGTCGGGCTGATCCAGGACCTGCTGCGCGACGTGCTGCGGGGGGGGTAGGGGTCAGGGGGCGGAAGCGCCGCGCCTCTTGCCACTGGACCTCGGGCGGCGTCTGGTCCATACCGGGCGCCAGTCATCCGGGGGCCGATCATGGGCATTCTCTCGACGCTGCTGCGCGCCGTCACTTGGTGGAACGGGCAGACGCTGAACACCCAGTTCCATACCTGGCGGCACGGCCAGCCGGTGGGCGAGGACGGCGAGGGCAACCGCTTCTACCAGAGCCGCGACGGCAGGCGGCGCTGGGTGATATACAACGGCGAGGCCGAGGCGAGCCGCGTCTCGCCCGACTGGCACGGCTGGCTGCATTCCACCTACGACGAGCCGCCGACCGAGGCGCCGCTGGCGCACAAGCCATGGGAGAGGCCTCATCAGGAGAACCTGACGGGCACGCCGCTGGCCTATGCGCCGCCGGGGTCCATCCGTGCGGCGGAGCCGAAGCCGCAGGCCGATTACCAGGCCTGGCAGCCGGAGTGAGCGCGCCATGGCCGAGAGCAAGACCGAGGCACTGATCGGGGCCGGGGTGATTGCCGTGGCGGCAGGGTTCCTGTTCTACGCCACGCAGGTCACCGGCACCGGCACCACAGCCGACAGCTACCCGCTGACGGCCAGTTTCCGCAGCGCGAACGGCATCTCCGTGGGCACCGACGTGCGCCTGGCCGGGGTCAAGATCGGCACGGTCACGGCGATGAAGCTGAACCCCGAGACCTTCCGTGCCGAGACCACGCTGGCGGTGAGCCGCGAGCTGGCCCTGCCCGACGACAGCGCACTTCTGGTGAGCCAGGACGGGCTGCTGGGCGGCACCTATCTCGAGATCGTGCCCGGCGGCTCGCCCTTCAACCTCGAGTCGGGCGGCACTTTCGTCGATACCCAGGGTTCGGTCAGCATGCTGCAACTCCTGATGAAATTCAGTGGCAGCGGCGGCGAAAAGGAATGATTGCCGCGCTGGCGTTCTCGCTGACGCTCGCCGCGTCTGCGGCAGCCCAGAGCCCTGCCGAGACGCTCGTGGCCCCCGGCGGGGCACTTTTACGTGCGCTCGACCGCATTTCTGGCGCGCTGACCGAGTTGCAGATCGCTCCCGGCGAGACCGTGGAGCAGGGCGGACTCGCGATCACCCTTGCCGAGTGCCGCTACCCCGCCGACGACCCGGGCAGCGATGCCTTCGCGCATCTGACAATCCGCATCCCGGGCGCTGCCGAGCCGCTCTTTCGTGGCTGGATGATCGCTTCCTCGCCTGCGCTGATGGCGCTCGACCACCCGCGTCACGATGTCTGGGTGATCCGTTGCAACATTCCGGAGGGCGACAGTTCCGGCGGCTGAGTGCCGAAGTCCGCATCTACCGCCAGCGCCGCATCGAGCCGGACGCGATACTCGGCGCGCGAAATCTCGACCGCGCCGAGGCTGGCGAGATGGGGCGTGAGAAACTGCACGTCGAAGAGCCGGAACCCGCCCCAGGCGAGGCGGCACACCAGCCAGGCGAGCGCCACCTTCGACGCGTCGGCACGCCGCGAGAACATGCTCTCGCCGAAGAACGCGCCGCCCAGCGCCACGCCATAGACCCCGCCGATCAGGGCGCCGTCCTCGTGGAGTTCCAGCGAATGCGCCCGCCCGCTCTCGTGCAGTGCAAGGTAGAGGCGGCGGATCGGCTCATTGATCCAGGTTTCGGGCCGGTCGGCGCAGCCGTCCAGCACGCCTTCGAAATCGTGGTCGATGCGCACCTCCCAGCCGCAGCGCAGGATGCGCCGCCGCAGCGAGCGGGAGACATGGAAGCGATCGAGCGGCAGGATGCCGCGGCGGCGCGGATCGACCCAGAAGAGA
>PHEG01000199.1 GCA_002842835.1 Alphaproteobacteria bacterium HGW-Alphaproteobacteria-2
CGATCACCCGGCGCATCGGCCCGCGCCCGGCAGCCGGTCGAGCCGGGCATCCATTACCCGGAACCACAAGGGTGGCAGAAGTGCCAGAGTGGACATCACAGGTAGGCTTGCGGGCAGCTCTGGCGCCTCGGCGGGCGGCAGGGAGCGCAGCGCGGGCCAGGGCCGTGCCGGATGGGCGTGGTGGTCGGCATGTCGGGGCGCGTTCAGCATCAGCCGCGTGCTGGCCCAGTGCGCCGCGTTCCAGGAATGCGCAGGAGAGACTGGTGTCGCCCGCCCCTTCGGGCCCTCTGCCCGGCGCAGCCCGTAGTGCTGCACGTAATCGCCGATCAGCAGTTGCGCCGTGGCGTAGAGCCCGAGACCAGCCGCCGCCACGATGCCCGCCGCCCCGGCAATCAGCGCCCCTGTCGCAAGCGTGGCCAGCGCCCCGGCGCCATAGGCCCAGTAGGGGTTGGTTGGGTGCCAGGCACTCTGCCCGCGCGCCGCCAGCCGCGCCGTTGCCAGCCGCCAGCCCGCGGCGAAGGAACCGCCCCAGGCGCGCGGCAGGAAGGCCCAGGCCGACATGCCCCTTGGCGCGCTGTTGGGGTCGCGTGCGGTGGCGACATGCACATGATGCACGCCCGGATGCGCCGTCGCGTGGTGGCCGAAGAGGTGGCTGGCGAACACCGCCGCGCCGAGTGCTTGCAGCCCGCGCCCGGGGCGGTGGATCAGTTCGTGTGCATTGGCGTTCGAGACCTGCCCGAGCCAGAGTCCGAAGCCGAGGAAGGCGGCCAGGGCCGTGGCCTTTGGCGCCGTCGCCACGGCATGGATGCCAAGCCCGAGCATGGGGAAATGCACGAGGCCCAGAAGCAGCGAAAGCCCGTTGCCGCCGGTCTCGTCGCCCGCGGTGCGGTCGGGCGGGGCCAGCGCATCGACGAGCGGCACGGCGAGCGCGATCAGTCCGAGCGCCGCCCAGAGCCAGCCACCCCCCGCTCGCGCACCCGCCGCGAGCAGGAGCGCGGGGACGAGCGTGACGGCGGCATAGCTGGCGGTGCGGCGGTTCATGCGCCTTTCTAGCATGGCCGCGCGGGGCCGCGCAGCCCGCAAGCAGGCTCGGGATGGTCGCATTTGGTGTGGCAGGGCGCCCCGCAGCGCGCTAGGACCAGCGCAGCAGGGAGGGGCCGGGCCATGGCGCTGGACAAAAAGCAGGGGGTCTGGAAGTCGGGCCGCGGCAAGGGCCGCGCCACGCCCAAGGGCCGCCAGTACGAGGACGGCGCGCTGGCCGAGGTGCGGGCGCTGCTGGGCAGCCGCGCGCGGCGGCGCGACCTCTTGATCGAGCATCTGCACCTGATCCAGGACGCGCACGGCCATCTGTCTGCCCGCCACTTGCGTGCGCTGGCCGAGGAGATGGGCCTGCCGCAGGCCGAGGTCTGGGAGGTGGCGAGCTTCTACGCCCATTTCGATCTGGTGAAGGAAGGCGACACGCCGCCCCCCGCGCTGACCCCGCGCCGGTCTGCGAGTTGGGCCACAACCACATCGACAACGCAACGCCCGAGGCAGTTCTGGTGGCCATTTCGGCTGGCGATATACATGCACGGATCCCGCAATATGAGGATTTGAATCTGTATATGAAGCGTAGCGGATATGATGTTTACAACAACCTCTGCCGCCAAGGCGATTTCGAGGCGGTGCAGCAAAAGCTGCTCGACGCCGGCATCCGGGGCCTGGGTGGCGCGGGCTTCCCGACCGGGCGCAAATGGGCATTCGTGCGGGCGGAACCGGGGCCGCGCTACCTCGCCGTCAATGGCGACGAGGGCGAGCCCGGCACCTTCAAGGACCGCTTCTATCTCGAGCGCTATCCCCATGTCTTTCTTGAGGGAATGCTGATCGCAGCCTGGGCCGTTGAGGCCGAGCGCTGTTTCATCTACATGCGCGACGAATACCCGGCCGTACTGGAGATCCTGCGCCGCGAGATCGCCGCGCTGGAGGCCGCGGGCCTCGTTGTGCCCGGCTACATCGAGCTGCGCCGGGGCGCGGGCGCCTATATCTGCGGCGAAGAGAGCGCGATGATCGAATCGATCGAGGGCAAGCGCGGCCTGCCGCGCCACCGCCCGCCCTTCGTCGCGCAGGTGGGTCTCTTCGGGAGGCCCACGTTGGTGAACAATGTAGAGACGCTCTACTGGGTCGCGCGCGTCCTGCGCGAGGGGCCGGAAATCCTGAGCGGGGTCGAGAAGAATGGCCGCAAGGGCCTTCGTTCCTACTCCGTCTCGGGTCGGGTGGCGCAGCCCGGCGTCTACCTGCTGCCCGCGGGCTCCACGATCCGCGACATCATCGCCGTGGCTGGCGGCATGGCCGAGGGGCATGTATTCAAGGCCTATCAGCCCGGGGGGCCATCCTCGGGCCTCCTGCCCGCCACGCTGGACGATGTGCCGCTCGATTTCGACACGCTCCAGCCGCATGGCTCGTTCATAGGCTCTGCCGCCGTGGTGGTGCTCTCGCAACAGGACAGCGCGCGCGCCGCCGCGCTCAACATGCTGCGCTTCTTCGAGGACGAAAGCTGCGGGCAGTGCACGCCTTGCCGGACGGGCTGCGAGAAGGCGGTGAAGCTGATGCAGGCGCCCCGCTGGGATCGCGATCTGCTGGAAGATCTGTGCCAGACCATGGCGGATGCCTCGATCTGCGGGCTGGGGCAGGCGGCGCCCAACCCGATCCGACTGGTGATGCGGCATTTCCCGGACGAGGTCTGAGCGGCGGGCTTTCCTCTGCCGGGTGGAGCGGCTAGACCCGGCGGGCCGGGAGTGCTGCGCGCCCCGGCCTGCGTATTTTTTTGGGAAAGATGACGGAGCGGGGGCGCATGGCCTTCTTCGGCAAGCTCAAGGACCGGCTGTTCAAGTCCTCGTCGAAGCTCGACGAGGGGCTGAGCGCCATCGTCGATGGAGCAGCGCAGGCCCCCGCAGCGCCTGAGGAGGCGCCGAAGCCGGGGCTTCTGGGCCGCGTTCTGGGCCGCGGCGGGGCAGAGCCGCGCCGGGTGCTCGACGACGCGATGCTGGAGAGCCTCGAGGAACTGCTCATCGCCTCCGACATGGGGGTGGAGACGGCGCTCGCGGTCACCGCCAATATCGCCGAGGGTCGCATGGGGCGGCGGGTCTCGGCCTCCGAGATCAAGGCGCTGCTGGCCGCCGAGATCGCACGCATTCTCGAACCCGTCGCACGGCCGCTGCCGCTTTACGCCAGGACGCCGCAGGTGGTGCTGGTGGTCGGCGTCAACGGCTCGGGCAAGACGACGACCATCGGCAAGCTGGCGGCACAGTTCCGCGCCGCAGGCAAGCGGGTGATCATCGCCGCGGGCGACACGTTCCGCGCCGCGGCGGTGGAACAGTTGCAGGTCTGGGGCGAGCGCGCCGGCGTGCCGGTGATGACCGCACCTGAAGGCTCGGACCCGGCAAGCCTTGCCTTCGACGCGCTGGTGCGCGCCGAGGCCGAGGGCGTGGACCTGCTGCTGATCGACACCGCCGGACGGTTGCAGAACCGCGCCGACCTGATGGAGGAGCTGGCCAAGATCCTGCGCGTGCTGCGCAAGCGCGACCCGGCGACGCCGCACAACACGATCCTCGTGCTCGACGCCACGACCGGGCAGAACGCGCTGAGCCAGGTGGAAACCTTCCGAAAGATGGCCGATGTGACGGGGCTGGTGATGACCAAGCTCGACGGCACGGCGAAGGGCGGTGTGCTGGTGGCGCTGGCCGACCGCTTCGGGCTGCCCATTCACGCGATCGGCGTGGGTGAGCAGATCGACGATCTGGCCCCCTTCGACCCCGAGGATTTTGCCCGCGCGCTGACCGGCGCCGAGCCGGTGGGCTGAACCGCCTTGGTCGACTGGCTCGCCGCAATCGAGGGCACGGAGGCGGGGGCGCGGCTCGCCATGGCCCTCGCGCTCGCTGCGGCCTTCCTGCACGCAGCCTTCGGCGCGTTGCAGAAGGGGCGGCACGACCCTTGGCTCTCGCGCGCGGGCATCGACGCCTGTTACGGGCTGATGGCGGCGCCCGTGGCCTTCTTCCTGGTGCCGTGGCCCGAGCCACACCTGTGGCCCATCCTGCTGGCCGCCATGCTGATCCATATCGGCTACAAGGTGGCGATGGCGATGGCCTACACGCGCGGGGCTTACACGGTGGTCTATCCGGTGGTGCGCGGCACCGGGCCGTTGCTCACGGTTGTCGCCGCCTGGGCCCTCTTCGGCGAGAGTTTCACGACCACGCAGTGGCTGGGCGTGGCCGTGCTGCTGGCCGGCATCTACGGGCTGGCGGCCTACAACCTGATCCACTGGCCCATCGGGCGCGAAACGCTGCGCCCGGCGCTGGCGCTGGCGGTGCTGACGGGGGGCTTCGTCGCGCTCTACACTACCTGGGACGCCTACGGCATCCGCGCCACCGCGAACCCCTTTACCTTCCTCGCCTGGTTCTTCCTGCTCGACGGGATTTTCATGCCGCTCTGGCAGTGGCGGCGGCTGGCCGGGCTCGACCGAGCCGAGGCCGGGCGGCTATTCCGGCGCGGGATTCTGGGTGGGCTGGTGGCCTTCGGCAGTTTCGGCTCCATCATGATGGCAACGCGGCTCGACAAGGTGGGCGAGGCGGGGGTGCTGCGCGAGACCTCGACGGTTTTCGCCGCGCTGATCGGCTGGCTGGTGCTGAAAGAGAAGGTGGGGCCGCGGCGCATGGCCCTGATGGGGCTGAT
>PHEG01000200.1 GCA_002842835.1 Alphaproteobacteria bacterium HGW-Alphaproteobacteria-2
CTGGCGGGCGGGGCGCGTGGCGGAACCCGCGAAGATCACGTCCTCCATGCCCTCGCCGCGCATCGCCGTCGGGCGGTTCTCGCCCATCACCCAGCGCAGCGCCTCGAGCAGGTTCGACTTGCCGCAGCCGTTCGGGCCGACCACGCCGGTCAGCCCCTCGGCGATCACGAGATCGGTGGGATCGACGAAGCTCTTGAAGCCGTTGAGCCGCAGGCGGGTGAGGTGCACGGGGTCCTGTCCGGGTTGTCGTGATCCTGTCAATTCTTCTGCCCCGGCGCGGCGATGTCAACGCCGAACGCAGGATGTTGCCAATGCAGGCAAGTTATCCACAAGATGTCGTCAGCTCGCGCCCACAAGTGCCTTGTAGAGGTCGCGGATGCGTGCCGTCACCGGCCCCATCTGCCCGTTGCCGATCACGCGACCGTCGATCTCGCCCACCGGGGTCTGCGCGCCGAAGGTGCCGGTGAGGAACGCCTCGTCGGCGGAATAGGTCTCGACCAGGGAAAAGTTCCTCTCGAACGCCGGGATGGCGTTCGCGCGGCAGAGTTCGACCACCTTGGCCCGCGTGATGCCGTTCATGCAGTAGTCGCCCGTCGAGGTCCACACCTCGCCCCGGCGCACGATGAAGAAATTGCAGGCGTTGGTGGTGTTCACGAAACCATGCACGTCAAGCATCAGCGCCTCGTCCGCACCCGCCTTCTCGGCGGCGATGCAGGCGAGGATGCAGTTGAGCTTGGAGTGGCTGTTGAGCTTGGGATCCTGGCTCATCGGCAGGCCCCGGACATGGGGCACGGTGGCAAGCCGGATGGGTCGCGGCAGGGCGGGGCGCGAATGCTCCATGATGATCGCCACGGTGGGGCCGGAGCGCGAGAGCGCCGGGTGCTGGAAGGGCCGGGCCTTCACGCCGCGTGTGACCATCAGGCGGGCATGGGCATCCGTGTTCATGCCGTTCGCCGCGCGCGTCTCCTCCAGCGCCTCGGCCACCTGCGCGGGGCTGAGCCGGATATCGAGGTCGATCGCCTTCGCTGCCTCGAAGAGTCGCGCGAGATGCTCGCCCTGAAACGCCCAGCGCCCGTTGTAGAGCCTCAGCCCCTCCCATACGCCGTCGCCCAGCATGAAGCCCGAGTCGTAGACAGAGACCAGCGCCTGCGCGCGCGGCAGCAGGCAGCCGTTCAGCCAGATGAGAATCGCCTCGTTACGGGCGTCCTCCTCGGCCTGATGGGTGCTGATGCGCTCTGCCATGGCTCTCCTCCGGCCCGTGACGATAGGCCCCGGCCCCGCCCGCTCCAAGCGGAAATGCGCCGGCGCGCACGCCTGACGCAGCCGTTATTTGCCTCTCAGCGCGTCGCGCTACATCCTGACCAAAACCGGGAGAACGACCGATGCAGCGACTCGCCCCGTTCCTTGCAGCCTTCATGCTTTCAACCGGCGCCGTGGCCGCGGCGGAGCGCAGCATCGTGCTGGCAGGCGGCTGCTTCTGGTGTGTCGAGGCGGATTTCGACAAGGTGGCCGGTGTGACGGAGACCGTCACGGGCTACACCGGCGGCGTCACCGAGAACCCGAGCTACCGCGAGGTCAGCAGCGGCGGCACCGGCCATTACGAGGCGGTGCGCATTACCTATGACGAGGCGGTCATCTCCACCCGGCAGGTGCTCGACCTCTTCCTGCGCTCTGTCGATCCGCTGGATGCGGGCGGCCAGTTCTGCGACCGGGGCGAGAGCTACCGCACTGCGGTCTTCGTCGCTGATGAGGAAGAGCGCACCGCGGCCGAGGAGGCGGTTGCCGCTGCGGAGCAGGCGCTCGGGCAGGCGATTGTCACCCCGGTGCTCGGCGTTGCGCCCTTCTGGCCCGCGGAGGACTACCATCAAGGTTATTATCGCAGCAGCGCCATCGTCATCACCCGCTTCGGCCCGCTGACCCGTGCCGCCGCCTACAAGCGCTACCGCGATGCCTGCGGGCGCGACGCGCGGGTACGCGCGGTCTGGGGCGAGGCCGCGCCCTTCGCCGCGCCGGGAAGCTGAGGCGCGGGGAACCTGGCGGCCCTAACCGTAGAGGTTGTTGGCGATCAGGATGCGGAGCGCGTAGACGCCGATCAGCAGCACCAGCGGCGCGAGGTCGATCCCGCCCATCGGCGGCAGGAAGCGCCGGATAGGCGCATAGATCGGCTCCAGGAGGCGCGACAGCCCGTCCCATATCTGTGCCACCAGCGGCTGGCGCATGTTCAGCACCTGAAAGCTGATGAGCCAGCTCATGATGATGTGGACAAGGGCGATGAACCAGACCACGTCGAGAACGAGCAGCAGGATCTGGGCGAGCGAAGTCATACGGGCGGGCCTTCCTTTGCAATCCGCCCAGAGGTAAAGCGCGGCCCCGCCGAAGGCAAGCGTGCCGCTCGGCTACTTGTTCAGCAACAGCTTGCCCGCCCTGGTGATGCGCAACGTATAGACCTGGCCCCCGAGGATGATCACCGCCGAGGCGCCGCCTCCGGTCAGCTTCAGCGCATCGTAGACGGGTGTTCTGGTCGTCGGCGCGCTGTTCTGCATGTTCATGTCCACTCCTCCCGGTAGACCGGACAGGGCGGCAGCTTACAGGCAGGGGTGGCGCATGGAAATAGTTTAGGCGCATAATTGTGCAATAATTACGGTATACGGGAAAATATGCACTCCCTAGAGTGACTCGCCCATGCTGATGGGCGAGCCGTCGGTGAAGCGTGACAGGCGGAACGGGAGGAGATCGTGCCCCATCTGCCCGCCGAGCAGGAAGTCGGCCACCACCCGGCCCACGCCGGGGCCGATGCCGAAGCCGTGCCCGGAGAGCCCTGTGGCAATCACGAGGCCCGGCACTTCGGGCGCCTCGTCGATCACCGGCAGCTCGTCGGGCATCACGTCGATCATTCCCGCCCAGCATTTCGCCCAGCGCGGCCGCCCGAGATCGGGGAAGACCTCGGCGAACCGGGTCGCCACACCATCGAGCGCGGCCATGTTGGGCGCGGGGTTCAACACCCGCATCGCCTCGAAGGGTGAGGGGCGGTCTGCCGCCCAGCGGCGCGGGGTCGTCCAGCCGTCGGGATAGCCGCGCGGCACCAGAGCACGCAGCTTGGTGCCGCCGTGCCCGCCCCGCATCTGCGGGATGTACTTGCGGAAATGGCGGAAGGCATCGGGGCCGACGTAAAGCTCGTGCAGAAGCCCCGGTGCCAGGGTATAGCCGCCGTCCTGTCGGCGGCGCACGGCGAAGCCGTCGGCCATCTCGATGGCAGCGCCGGGCAGCGCCTCGGGCATCGCTTCGGTCGCGCCCACCGTGGCGCGCACGGAAAGCTGCGGCAGGTTCACGCCCGTGGCAATGTCCAACAGCCGCACGGCGCAGTGCTCGCGGATCGTCACACCCTCCCGCGCCGCGGCGCGCGCCAGCGCGGGCACCGCCCGCCAGGGCTCGGCGCGCATGTCCGAGGCGGTGTGCAACCCCCCCAGCCAGTGGCGACCGGCGCCGGGCAGCAGCGCGGCCAATTCCGCAGCGCTCACCATGCGGCTGTCGACGCCATGCGCCCGGGCGTGGGGCAGCCAGGTCTCCAGCCGGGCAAGCTCGGCCTCGGTGCGGGCGAGGAAGGTGACGCCGGTCTCGGCGAGCCCCAGGTCCTCGCCGGTCTCGCGCGCGAGCCCCTGCCAGAGCCGCCGCGCCTCGACCATCACCGGCAGTTCCGCTGGGTGGCGGCCCTGCTGGCGCACCCAGCCCCAGTTGCGCGAGGACTGCTCGGCCGCCACGCGCCCCTTCTCGCAGAGCGTGACGGAAAGCCCGCGCCGGGCCGTCATGCTCGGGCGGGGTGTCGGCTGTGAAGGGGAATTGCATCATGGCGGGCGCAACCTGGGCTTCGCGCCGCAGGCTAGCCCCTTCACGGGCAGTCGGCAACAACCGCAGCCCGCCTGTGGGGCAGGCCGCGGCGCGCTTTCAGTTGCGATCCTTGTCCACCAGCTTCGAGGCGCCGATCCAGGGCATCATGGCGCGCAGCTTGCGGCCCACCTCCTCGATCTGGTGCTCGTCGTTGAGCCGCCGCGTGGCCTTGAACATCGGCTGGCCGACGGCATTCTCCTGCATGAAGTCACGCACGAACTTGCCGGTCTGGATGTCGCGCAGGATCCCGCGCATACGCTCCTTGGTCTCGTCGTAGGGCAGCACGCGGGGCCCCGAGACATACTCGCCGTATTCGGCGGTGTTCGAGATCGAGTAGTTCATGTTGGCGATGCCGCCCTCGTAGATCAGATCGACGATCAGCTTCACCTCGTGCAAACACTCGAAATAGGCCATCTCGGGCTCGTAGCCGGCCTCGACCAGCGTCTCGAAACCCATACGGATCAGCTCCACCAGGCCGCCGCAGAGCACGGCCTGCTCGCCGAAGAGGTCGGTCTCGCATTCCTGGCGGAAATTCGTCTCGATGATGCCGGAACGCCCGCCGCCGATGGCCGAACAGTAGGAGAGGCCAAGCTCCAGCGCGCGGCCGGTGGCGTCCTGATGCACCGCAACGAGGCAGGGCACGCCGCCGCCCTTCACGAATTCGCTGCGCACGGTGTGTCCGGGGCCCTTGGGCGCCATCATGATGACATCGACGCCGGGCTTCGGCTCGATCAGGTTGAAATGGACGTTGAGCCCGTGCGCGAAGGCAATGGCCGCGCCCTCTCGCAGGTTGTCGTGGACGTATCGGCGATAGGTCTCGGCCTGCAACTCGTCGGGCATGGTGAACATGATGAGGTCGCACCAGGCCGCCGCCTCGGCGATGCCCTTGACCGTGAGGCCCTCGGCTGCGGCCTTCTTCGCGCTGGGCGAGCCCTCGCGCAGCGCGACCGCCAGGTTCTTCGCGCCCGAGTCGCGCAGGTTGAGCGCATGGGCGTGCCCTTGGCTGCCATAGCCGAGGATCGCCACCTTCTTGTCCTTGATCAGGTTGATGTCGCAGTCACGGTCGTAATAGACGCGCATGGGTCTTTCCTTTCCGGTTCGGATGGGCAAAGCATAAGCGCCCGGCGGCGGATCTGGCCGAGCGTGCCGGGCTATCCCCCGCCTCCTGCTGGCGCCGCCTCGCACGGCTCGAGGCGGCGGGCGTGATCCACGGCGTGTCGGCGGTGATCGATTGGCGCGCGCTTGGCTACGCGGTGGAGGTCAGCCTGCGCTTCACGCTCGACAAGACGGTGCGCGGCGCCTTCGATGCCTTCCTCGCCGCGTCACGCGAAGTGCCCGAGGTGACCGAGATCCAGACCTTCCTCGGCCGGGTGGACGTGCGCCTCACGGTGATCGCGCGCGACATGACCCATTACCAGCAGATCTACCGCGAGCGCATCCTGACCCTGCCGCATATCGCCGACATCGAGGCGCTGATGCACGTCGCCACGGTCCAGGCGCGTGAGGCGCTGCCGCTGTGACCCCGCTCGACGAGACCGACCGCCGCATCCTCGCCGCACTCGCCGAGGACGCACGCCAGGGTGCGGGAGCGCTGGGCCGCAGGCTGGGGCTCTCGCAGCCCGCCTGCTGGCGGCGCATCCGGCGGCTGGAGGAGGCGGGCATCCTGCGTGGACGGCAGCTGCGGCTCGATCGCGAGAAGCTGGGCTTCGGGGTAACGGTCTTCCTCGGCATCAAGCTTGCCGCCAAGGGGCGGGTCAGCCTCGAGGATTTCGAGCGCGCGGTGACCGCCATCCCCGAGGTGCAGCTTGTTCAGCACGTGCTGGGGCTCTTCGACTACCGGCTCAGGGTGGTGGCGCGCGACCTGCCCGATTTCGAGCGTGTGCTGCGGAGGCGGATCATGGCACTGCCCGGCGTGGGCAGCGTGGAGGCGAATGTGCTGCTCTCGGAGGAACGCCGGCCGGGCCCGCTGGGGCTGCCCGCGTGATCTTGTCACGCGACTGTCGCGCGGGCATGTGAGAGGCTGCGCCAGACCTGCACTGCAAGAGGAGCCCTCGCGTGCGCATGATCCCCCTCGTCCTCGCCCTTCTCATGGCCGCGCAACCCGCGCGCGCCGAAGTACTGAGCCGCGAGAGCGCCCATGACGTGCCCGCCACGGTGGCGCGGCTGGAGGCGGCCGCGGAAGCCGCGGGCGCGCGCGTCTTCGCCAGCGTGCCGCACAGCGCGGGCGCGGCCAGCATCGGCGAGAGCCTGCCGCCCATGGTTCTGGTGATCTTCGGCAATCCGAAGATCGGCACCCCAGCCATTCATGCCGCGCCCCATGCCGGGCTGGTGCTGCCCCTGCGGGTTCTGGTCCACGAGGATGCCGCGGGCGTCACGCGGCTCTCCTGGGAGGAGCCGGGCGCCATGCTGACGGCGGTGGGCGTGCCTGCGGATGCGCCGGTGATCGCGGCGATCGCGAAGGCGCTCGACGGGCTGACCGCGAAGGCCGCGGCGGCAGAGTAGCGCTCAGGCGCGGCGGCGCGCTCCGGGGCGCGCGCCCGCGGCCCAGTCCGCCACCGCCTTCCCGAACGCGGCGAAGAGCGCGCATGACACGGGATCGTTGGGCGCGTTCCATTCCGGGTG
>PHEG01000201.1 GCA_002842835.1 Alphaproteobacteria bacterium HGW-Alphaproteobacteria-2
CGCTCCGCCTCGATGCGCCGCCAGGCGGCCACGTTGCGGTTGTGCTCTTCCAGCGTGCGCGCGAAGGCATGGCCCCCGCTGCCATCTGCCACGAAATAGAGCAGATCGCTTTCCGGCGGGTTCACCGCCGCCTCCAGCGAGGCGCGCGAAGGGTTGGCAATCGGCGTCGGCGGCAGCCCGGCGATCACATAGGTGTTCCAGGGAGTCTCGCGCTGCAACTCGCTCTGCCGCAGCCCGCGTCCCAGCACTCCCTGCCCGCGCGTTACGCCATAGATCACCGTTGGGTCGGTCTGCAGCCGCATGCCGCGGCGCAGCCTGTTGACGAACACGCTCGCCACCTGTCCGCGCTCCTCGGGCACGCCGGTTTCCTTCTCGATGATCGAAGCGAGGATCAATGCCTCCTCGGCCGACGCAACCGGCAGGTCGGCCGCGCGCCCGTCCCAGACCGCCGCCAGTATCGCCGCCTGCGCCGCCGCCATGTCACCGAGGATCTGCGCGCGTTCCGCGCCGCGGCGCACCTCATAGCTGTCGGGTGCCAGCATCCCCTCGGGCGGCAAGTCGCCCGTCTCGCCGTCGAGGAACTCCGCCTGTCGCAGCCCCTCGGCCACCTGCCAGACGGTCGTGCCCGGCGCCACCGTCACCCGGTAGGCCATCGGGCGGCCCTCGGCCAGCAGGTCGGCATAGACCTCGGGCACCATCTCGCCGGGCGCGAAGGCGGCTATCTGCACCGTCTCGCCGTTGCCCGGGCTGCGCTCCGTCACCCGTGTCTCGACGGTATTCACCCCGATCACATGATTGACCACGTAGCGGTAGCTCGACGCGCCACCCCGGGTGAGAATGCCAAGGACCTCCTCCATCGAGGCGCCGGGCGGGATCTCGTAGGTGCCGAACTTCAGCGCCTCCGCCTGTCCGGTGTAATCCGCCCCGATGCGGAAGATCGGCGCGCTCGTGATCGCCCCCTCCGCTTCCAGCCCAAGCGAGACCTGCCGCAGGCTCGCACCCCGCGGCACCTCGAAGAAGATCGCCCGCTCCAGCGGCCCCGGCGTGGTGAACTGCCGCTGCCCCCAGGCAATCAGCCCGGCCAGCGCCAGCGCCGCAAGGATCAGCAGCGTCAGCGTGTTGGAGGCGATGTTGCGCCACATGCCCGGCTACACCCGCCCGAGCACCAGCGAGGCGTTCGTGCCCCCGAAGCCGAAGCTGTTCGAGAGCGCCACGTTGATCTCGCGTTGCCGTGCCGCGTTCGGCGCAAGGTCGATCGGGCTGTCGACCGCCGGGTTGTCGAGGTTGATCGTCGGCGGCGCCACCTGATCGCGCATTGCCAGGATGCAGAAGATCGCCTCCACCGCCCCCGCAGCCCCCAGCAGATGCCCGATGGAGGATTTGGTCGAGGACATCGTGGCCCTACTTGCCGCGTTGCCCAGCAGCCGCTCCACCGCCCCAAGTTCGATCGTGTCGGCCATCGTGCTCGTGCCATGGGCGTTGATGTAATCCACCTCGCCCGGCGCGATACCCGCGCGCTTTAGTGCCGCCGCCATCGAGCGGAAGCCGCCGTCGCCGTCCTCGGAGGGCGCGGTGATGTGCCAGGCATCGCCAGACATCCCGTAGCCGAGGATCTCGGCATGGATGCGCGCGCCGCGCGCCTTCGCGTGCTCGTATTCCTCTAGCACCACCACGCCCGCGCCCTCGCCCATCACGAAGCCGTCGCGGTCGGCGTCATAGGGGCGGCTCGCCGTCTCGGGAGCATCCGCGCGCTTGGTCGAGAGCGCCTTGCAGGCGTTGAACCCAGCCACGCCGATCTCGCTGATCGGGCTTTCCGTGCCGCCCGCCAGCATCACCTCGGCATCGCCCCATTGAATCAGCCGCGCCGCATCGCCGATCGCGTGCGCGCCGGTCGAGCAGGCGGTGACGACCGCATGATTCGGGCCCTTGAAGCCGTAGCGGATGGATACCTGGCCAGAGGCAAGATTGATCAGCGCGCCGGGAATGAAGAAGGGCGAGACGCGCCGTGGCCCGCGCTCCTTGATCAGCACCGCCGTCTCGGCGATCGACTGCAACCCGCCGATCCCCGAGCCGATCATCACGCCGGTGCGCTGCCGGTCCTCTTCCGCCTCGGGCATCCAGCCCGCATCGCGCACCGCCTGATCGGCGGCGGCCATGGCGTAGAGGATGAAGTCATCGACCTTGCGCCGCTCCTTCGGCTCCATCCAGTCGTCGGGGTTGAACGTGCCGTCCGAGCCATCGCCGAAGGGGATCTCGCAGGCGTATTTCGTCACCACGTTGGAGGCGTCGAAACGGGTGATCGGCCCTGCGCCCGACTGCCCGGCCAGGAGACGCTTCCAGGTCTCCTCAACCCCGCAGGCGAGCGGGCTGACCATGCCCAGCCCGGTGACGACGACACGGCGCAACTGTCCCATGGGTGTTTCCCCGTCCTTTGTTCCGGGCGCGAGCGTTACACGCCTTTCCCCGTCGCGAAAAGACCGCAGCGAAACGCTCAGGCGCGCGCTTCCGCCTCTGCCTCTTCTGCCGCGCCCGCGCCTCGAAAGCCGGTGGCGACGACATACTTCTCCGAAGAGTCGGCCCGGCTCGCGGGCGGCTTCACATTGGCGACCTTTCGGAAATGCTGCTTGAGGCGCGTCTGCAATCCCGCCTCCGCGCCACCCGCCAGCACCTTGGCGACGAAACTGCCGCCCTCCTCCAGCACGTCGAGCGCGAAATCGGCCGCAGCCTCGGCTAGCGCCACGATGCGCAGATGGTCCGTCTGCCGGTGCCCGGAGGCGGCGGCGGCCATGTCCGAGAGCACCACATCGGCCCGGCCGCCAAGCCAGTCGCGCACCTGCGCGTCCGCACCCTCGGCAAGGAAGTCGAGCACATGCGCCTCGGCCCCGGCCACCGGCTCCACCGCGCGCAGATCGACGCCCAGCACCCGCCCCCGCGGCTGCCCCGCCCTCTCGCCCAGCGCGTTCACCCGCGCGGCGGCCACCTGCAGCCAGCCCCCCGGCGCACAGCCGAGGTCCACGACCCGCACGCCGGGTTTCAGAAAACGGTACTTGTCGTCGAGTTCGATCAGCTTGAAGGCCGCGCGCCCGCGATAGCCCTCGGCCTTCGCCCGCACCACATAGGGGTCGTTGAGCTGCCGCTCCAGCCAGAGCGTGGACGACAGCCTGCGCCCGCGAGCCGTCTTCACCCGCACCCGCAACTCGCGCTGGCCCCGGCCCGATCCGCCGTCGCCCTTGCCCCCGCCAACCGCCACCTCAGGCGGGCCCCGGCTCGAGCACGCCGTCGGCGCTCATCTGCGCGAAGAGAAGCGCCTCGCGCAGCCCGC
>PHEG01000202.1 GCA_002842835.1 Alphaproteobacteria bacterium HGW-Alphaproteobacteria-2
GGGTGCACCTCACCCAGGAAATGCAGCATCAGCACATATTCGGCCGGAATCGTGCAATCGGCCTCGAGTTCGAAGACGATATGCCCGTCCTCGCGCTGCAACGCCCAGAGCCGCTCGCGCGCCTCCGCGATCAGAGCGTCGTCGCGCGGCAGTCTACGCGGGCTCTGGTCAGTCATGCGTGGCCTCCAGTTCTCTCACCGGGGCTGCGGCCAGCCGGGCGGCGGTCTCGCCCGAGCGGATAGCGGCCTCGATGGTGGCCGGCAGTCCGGTGTCGATGGCATCACCTGCGAGGAAGAGATTGGCAAGGGGGGTGCGGGCCGCGGGCCGCGCGGCCGCGCCCTCTGGCGACTGATCGGCGGTCGCGCGCTTCTCCTTCACGATGCGCGCGGCCTCTGGGGCACATGTGGCAGGCAGGCCCAGTGCGCGGCGCGCCTCGTCCCAGAGCGTGGGCAGGGCGTCGTGCTCGGGTGCGGCCATCAGCGGGCTCTCCTCCGCCGCCGAGATGGTGATCGAAACGATATCTCCGCGTGTGAACACCCATTGCACATTGGCCGACAGTACGCCGAGGATCGGCGCCAGCCCCGCCGCGACACCGGGCGCGAGACGGAAATGCGCGTTGAGGATCGCGCCGCCCTCGCCCGGCAGCCTGAGCCCGGGCAGAAGCGGAGCGAGCCGAGCGGGCGGCAGGGCAAGGATCACCCGGTCGGCGGGGCCTAGTGCCACGCGCGCGTCGGCGAAGGCGAGCGCCGTCACCTGCCCGCCCGCCGTCTCCAGCCCGCGCAGCCCGGTGTTGAAACGAAGCTCCGCGCCCCGACCGCGCAGGAAGGCAAGCGCGGGCTCCACGAAGGCCGAGCCCAGCCCGCGCGGCGCCAGCATCGGCCGGGCAAAGCGGCCGCCGCGCAGGAAGGTCTCGGCCAGCGCCGCCCAGAGCAGCCGCGCCGAAGCGCGCGCGGGCGGCGCATTCATCACCGCCACGCACATCGGCTCGACGAAGCCGCGCCAGAGCGGCCCGCCCGGGCGCAGCACGTCGGCCACCGTGGCGTGGACAGACGCGCGCGCGAGCCGCAGCAGTGCCGCATAATCGGCCGGCCGCGTGCCCGGCACCCGCGTCGAGGCGCGCGCAAGCCAGAAAGGGACGGGGCCATCGTTCATCGCCACCGACCAGCGCGCACCCGAGCCGAGATCGACGAAGGGAAAGCGCGCAGCGGGCTGCGCCACCAACGCATCTTCAGCCCCGACGAGCCGCAGATAGCCCAGCGCCGAGCGGTTGCCCGAGAGCACCAGATGGTTGCCGTTGTCGATCTCGCAGCCAAGCCTTGCGTCGTGGTAGCTGCGGCAGCGCCCGCCCGCCTGGCCCGCGCTCTCGCAGAGCGCCACCGGCACCCCCGCCGCCGCGAGCCGCACCGCCGCCGACAGCCCGGCGAGCCCCGCGCCCACGACATGCACCGTGCCCGCGCGCCTCATGCCGGGCGCGCCAGCAGCCCGCGCAGGCCAAGCAACAGCTTGCGCCCGCGGGCAAGTCGGTAGGGAGCTCCGCTGCGCTGCCAGCCGCAACTTTCCATCCTGGCGAGGTAACCCTCGTAGGGGCCCATCATCATCAGCGCGGGTGCCAGCGCCAGACGATCATGCGCCGCGATCCCGCGGCGTGCCTCGGCGAAGCATGCTCGCGCCCGCGCGCCCAGCCGCTCGCAGACTTGTGGCAACTCGGGCGCGGCGGGAGCGAGGGCCGCGTCGGTCGGGATACCCGCGCGCTCGAGTTCCTCGCGCGGCAGGTAGAGCCGCCCCATCGCCGCATCCGCCTCGATGTCGCGCAGGATGTTGACAAGTTGCAACGCCTCGGCGAGCGCAAGCGCAAAACGCTCGGAGACCGCGCCGCGCCAGGCGCCGAATATGTGCATCGACAGGATGCCGACCGCGCCGGCGACGCGCCGGATATAGGCATCGAGTTCCGCCGCCGTCGGCGCGACGACCGGGCCCTCGGCATCCATGCGCATGCCTTCGATGATGTGCTGGAACTCGACGCGCTCCAACCCGTAGCGCGCCACCGGCCCGGCCAGCGCCCGCCCGACGACCGAGCGCGGATGCCCGGCATAGAGTGCGTCGATCTCCGCAGCCCAGGCATCAAGCAACGGTCGGCGGCGGTCTTGCGGCAAATCCTCGTCGGCGATGTCATCGACGATGCGGCAGAAGGCGTAGAGCGCGTAGATACCCTGCCGCCTCGGCGCGGAGAGGATGCGCATGCCTGCGGCGAAGGAGGTCTTCGCGCCGTTCACGATCTCCGCGGCGCGCGCCGTGGGCTCGGCGGCACCCTTCGGGTAGTCGGGAGAAAGATTGCGCCAGTCCGGCGCCGCGCCGCTCATGCCACGCGCTCCTGCCGGGCGGGCGGGCGCGACCGGGGAGCCGCAAACACAACGAGCCCGCACAGCATCGCCCACACGAAATCTTTGCGCGAGAGCGCCACGCGCCGGGCCAGCGGATCACCGCGCCGAAGTCCGGCCGCGAGGCGCCGCGCCAGCGCCAGGATCGCCGCGCTCTCCGCCGCAAGGCGCCGCGAACGCAGCCTTCCGGGCAGCGCGGCAGCACGCACGAGCAGCGCATCGCAGCCGTCGAGCGCGCGGTCGATCACCCGGCGCAGACCGGGGCTTGCAGACGGGGCGACCAGATCGGCCTCGGCGACACGCTCGACGGCGAGCCAGTTCTGCGGCAGGTAGATGCGGTCGAGCCCGTGGCAGTCCGGGGCGATGTCCTGGAGATGGTTGAGCACCTGAAGCGCGGCGCAGAGCGCATCCGAGGCCGCATAGGCCTCCGGCGCCTGCGCCGGGCTCTCGCCATGCAGGTCGAGCAGGAAGCGCCCCACCGGATGCGCCGAGAGCGCGCAGTAGCCCAGCAAATCCTCCCAGTCCGCGCAGCGCGGGTTTGCGGCATCGCGGCGGAAGGCCGCGAGCAGGTCGCGCGCATGGGCATCGCTGACGCCGCACGCGTCAAGGCTCTCGCGCAGGCGCCGCGCACAGTCCGGCGCATCCGCGGCAGCGTCGAGCCCAGCCTCGAAACGGTCGAGCAGCCGCAGTTTCTCGGCCGCGGGCAGGCCGCGCGCATCCGCCACATCGTCGGCGGCACGGGCAAAGGTGTAGAAATTGGCTACATGCAGTCGCAGCGGCGCCGCGATGAGCCATGAACCGACGGGGAAGTTCTCGTCGCGCGCGGTCTTGCCGGACGAGGGCCCGGCGGGCTGTCGTGCTGGCTGTCCCGTCACACGGCGGCTCCCTGCGGTCTCGCCGCCCCGGTTCCGGGGTCCGGCGGGCGCAACCTAGCCGAGCG
>PHEG01000203.1 GCA_002842835.1 Alphaproteobacteria bacterium HGW-Alphaproteobacteria-2
GACCTTCTCTAACCCCGCGCCATGGACCATCGCGGCGCTCTTCATCATCGTCGGCGGGCTGGTGCGCACCGGCGCGCTCGACTGGGTCACCCAGGCCGCGGCGCGCAACGTCGAGGCCCGCCCGGTGCTTACCCTTGTCGGGCTTTCAGTCACCGTGGTGGCGCTCTCGGCTTTCGTGAACAACACGCCCATCGTTGTGGTGATGATCCCGATCTTCATGCAGCTTGCCCGCCAGCTTTCGCTTGCTCCCTCCAAGCTGATGATTCCGCTGAGCTATCTCTCGATCTTCGGCGGCACCGTCACGCTGGTGGGCACCTCGACGAACCTGCTGGTGGACGGGGTGGCGCGGCAGGGCGGGCTGGCGCCCTTCACGATCTTCGAGATCACGCCCGTGGGCGTGGTGATGGCCGCCGTCGGCATGGCCTACCTCGCGCTTTTCGGCCGCGCCCTGCTGCCCGAGCGCGACTCCATGGCCTTCCTGCTCGGCAACCGCGCGGCGATGAAGTTCTTCACCGAGGTCGCGCTGCCCGAAGATTCGGCGCTGATCGGCAAGAAGCTGAACGAGATCGACATCTTCAAGCGCGAGAGCGCGCGGGTAATCGACGTGCTGCGCGGCGATGCCTCGCTCCGGCGCGACCTTGACGCGGTGGTACTGGAAGCGGGCGACCGCGTGGTGCTGCGCACGCCGATGTCCGAGGTGCTGGGGCTTCAGGCACACAAGGAGGTCAAGCTGGTGGACAAGCTCTCCTCCGTGCGCACCGCAACGGTGGAGGTGCTGATCACCCCGGGCTGCCGCATGGTGGGCCGCTCGCTGGGCGAGATGCGCCTGCGGCGGCGCTATGGCGTCTATCCGCTGGCCGTTCACCGGCGCAACCAGAACATCGGCACCAAGCTCGACGACGTGGTGGTGCGGGTGGGCGACACGCTGCTGCTCGAAGGCACGACCGAGGACATCCGGCGGCTCTCCGCCGACATGGACATGGTGGAGGTCTCGCAACCTTCCGAGCGTGCCTTCCGGCGCGGCCACGCGCCCATCGTGGTGGGCGCGCTGGCGGCGGTGGTGCTGCTTTCGGCGCTGAGCGTGGCTCCGATCCTGCAGCTTACCTTCGTCGGGGTCGCGCTGGTGCTCGTCACCCGCTGCATCGACGCCGACGAGGCGTTCGGCTTCATCGACGTGCGGCTGATGGCGCTGATCTTCGGCATGCTGGCGGTCGGCGCGGGGCTGGAACATTCCGGCGCGGTGACCCTGATCGCCGGCGCGGCGGCGCCCTATCTGGCGGGGCTGCCACCCTGGGCGCTGGTGCTGGCGATCTACGCGCTCACCTCGGCGCTGACCGAGCTGGTGACGAACAACGCCGTCGCGGTGGTGGTAACCCCGATCGCCATCGGCATGGCGGTCTCGTTGGGTGTCGATCCGCGACCACTGGTGATCGCGGTAATGCTGGCGGCCTCGGCCAGTTTCGCCACGCCGATCGGCTACCAGACCAACACGCTGGTCTATGGCCCGGGCGGCTATCGCTTCACCGATTTCATGCGCATCGGCATCCCGCTCAATCTCGTCATGGCGGCGACCGCGAGCCTCGTGATCCCGTTCTTCTGGCCGCTCTGAGGCGGCCCGGCACGCCTGCGGTCTCCCTGCCCGTGGCGGTGACGGACGAAGGGCGCGCGCGCACGGGCGGCCCGGTCGGCATCCGCGCGCCGATGGCGCGGCTCATCCGCCCAGCGCCAGATGCCCCGCGAGCCCCGCCATGAACCCCGCCACGGCACCCAGCGGCGGCCCCCAGTGCCGGCGCAGCGGCGTCTGTGGCGCGATGTCCTGGAAGATCAGGTAGAGGATGCCTCCCGCGGCGAAGAGCATGATCGCACCGGTCGCGCCGGGCCGGTCGGAGAGCCAGACATGTCCGGCGACCGCGGCCAGCGGCCCGAGCGCCGCGAAGGCCCAGAAGAGCGCGAACATGCCCCGCCGCGACAGACGCCCCGACGCCGCCAGTTCGCGCCAGGCGTTGAAACCCTCGGGCAGGTTCTGCAGGGCGATGAGAAGCGCCAGCAGGAAACCGGAGGGCGACCCGCTGGCCAGCAGCGCGCCCAGCGCCACGGCCTCGGGCAGGAAATCGGCGAGCATCGCCAGCAACTGGCCGACCTGCCCCAGCCGCGTGTTCGCCCAGCGGTCGAGAAACAGGAAGGCCACGCCCCCGGCTCCCATGGCGAGCAGCGCCCAGCCGGGTGCGAGCGCCTCGGTACCCTGCGGCACCAGCACGAAGGCGATGGCCGCCAGCAGCACCCCGCCGCCGAAGGCGATTACCGAATGGCGCAGTTCCTGTTCCAGCCAGCGCGGGCGCAGCCGCTCGATGCAGGCGATCCAGCCACCCAGCGGGATCGCCGCACCGGCCATGAGCGCGAGAAGAAGCGGTTCGATGATCTGGGGCAAGCGCGGGCTCCTGCACGGGTTGCCGACGGCCGGGGCTCCGCCCCGGACCCCGGCGTATTGCGGGAAAGATGAGACGCAGCACGCCCGAGCCTGCTGTGAAACAGCGCGTGGGGCAAGCGCGGAGCGGCGAACATTCTGCGAACTCTTTTCCTGCCCCGGCGCCGGGTGTAGAGAGGACACATGAGCGGGTTCGAGGAAAGCGAAGCCATGGAGGGCGCCGCGCGTGCCGGGCTGGCCGCGCGCGCCATGGCGGCGCGGCCTGCGCCGTGGCTAGACGATCTCAACCCCGCACAGCGCGCCGGCGTCGAGGCACTCGACGGGCCGGTGCTGATGCTGGCCGGTGCCGGCACCGGCAAGACCCGGGCCCTGACCGCGCGCATCGCGCATCTGCTGCATCAGGGCCGCGCCCGGCCGTGGGAGGTGCTGGCCGTCACCTTCACCAACAAGGCCGCACGCGAGATGAAGACGCGCGTCGCCAGCCTGCTGGGCGAGACGGTGGAGGGGATGCCCTGGCTCGGCACCTTTCACGCGCTGGGTGCAAAAATCCTGCGCCGCCATGCCGAACTCGCGGGACTCAATTCGAGCTTCACCATCCTCGACACCGACGACCAGATCAGGCTTCTGCGCCAGATCATCCGCGCCGGGAACATCGACGAGAAGCGCTGGCCGCCGCGTTTGCTGGCCGCGATCATCGACCAGTGGAAGAACCGCGCCTGGACGCCCGACAAGGTGCCCGCCTCCGAGGCCGGGGCCTTCGACCGCAAGGGGGTCGCGCTCTATGCCGCCTATCAGGAGCGGCTGCGCACGCTCAACGCCACCGACTTCGGCGACCTGCTGCTGCATGTGCTGACCGTCTTTCAGGCGCACCCC
>PHEG01000204.1:0-1249 GCA_002842835.1 Alphaproteobacteria bacterium HGW-Alphaproteobacteria-2
CCGAACGGCGATTTCGGCCACACGCTGATGCGCCAGTTCCTGTTCGACGCCTGGGCCGACCTGATGCTGAAGCGCCTCGCGGGCTCGTCGGACGAGCGCATCGCGGGCATCGCCGCCAAGGCGGGCAAGGAGGTGGCCTATCACCTGGAGCGCTCGGGCGATCTGGTGGTGCGCCTTGGCGACGGCACCGACGAGAGCCATAAGCGGATGCAGGCCGCGCTCGATCTGCTCTGGCCCTACACGGGCGAGATGTTCATGGGCGATGCGGTGGAGGAGGCGCTGGCCGCCGAAGGCATCGCACCCATGCCCGAAGACCTGCGGGCGGACTGGGACGCGCGGGTGGGGGCCGTTCTGCGCGCCGCCACGCTCACCCGCCCCGACAGCGACTTCGCCCACAAGGGCGGCAAGACCGGCACGCATCACACCGAGCACCTGGGCCACCTGCTGACCCAGATGCAGTGGCTGCAACGCGCCTACCCCGGAGCGACATGGTGAGCGAGACCGCCCTGCACCCCACGCCCGCGCAGGTGATGGCATGGCTCGACGAGGTGCCGGACCCGGAGATCCCGGTGATCTCGCTCGTCGATCTCGGCATCATCCGTGGCGTAGAATGGCAGGGCGAGACGCTGCGCGTCACCATCACCCCCACCTACTCCGGCTGCCCGGCGACCAGCATCATTGCGATGCAGGTCGAGGAGGCCCTGCGCGAGCGCGGCATCGAAAAGCTGGAGCTGAAACGCCAGATCGCGCCCGCCTGGACCACCGACTGGATCAGCGACGAGGGCCGCGCCAAGCTGGAGGAATACGGCATCGCGCCGCCGCAACCTGCCGGCGGGCCTGCGCGCTGCCCGCATTGCGGCGCCGACGACCTGGAGAAGATCAGCCAGTTCGGCTCTACCCCCTGCAAGGCGCAATGGCGCTGCAAGGCGTGTCTGGAGCCGTTCGACTATTTCAAGTGCATCTGAGGAGAGGCCCCATGACGCAAGCCGCGTCGCGCTTCCAGCCGCTGACCGTGACCGACGTCTCGAAAACGATCCGCGATGCCGTGGTCGTCACCCTGCGCCCCGACGACCCGGAAGCCTTCCGCTTCGCCCCGGGCCAGTATCTGACCTTCCGCCGCGACTTCGACGGTGAGGAAATCCGGCGCACCTATTCGATCTGCGCGGGGCTCGACGACGGGGTGCTTCAGGTCGGCATCAAGCGCGTCGATGGCGGCGCCTTCTCGACCTGGGCGAACGAGGAACTGAAG
>PHEG01000204.1:1302-4582 GCA_002842835.1 Alphaproteobacteria bacterium HGW-Alphaproteobacteria-2
AAGAACCGCTATCTGGGGCGACTTTCGGTCATCCATGTGCTGGAGACGGGGGGCGAGGACATCGACCTCTTCACCGGGCGGGTGGACGCGGAGAAATGCGCGCAGCTCTTCCGGCTCTGGATCGACGTGGACACCGCCGACACCGCCTTCATCTGCGGGCCGGAGCCAATGATGCTGGCGATCGCGGGCGCGCTGCGCGAGCACGGGATGAGCGACGCGCAGATCAAGTTCGAGCTTTTCGCCAGTGCCCAACCCGGGCGGCTGAAACGCCCGGCGAAGAGCGTCGAGGCCGCGCGCGCGGGCAACACCTGCACGGCCACCGTCACGCTCGACGGCGCGCTGCGCGAGTTCACCCTGCCCAAGGACGGCACCACGCTGCTCGACGCGGCGCTCGCCGCCGACATCGACGCGCCCTATGCCTGCAAGGCCGGGGTCTGTTCCACCTGCCGCGCCAAGGTGCTGGAGGGCGAGTTCGAGATGATCGCCAACCACGCGCTGGACGACTACGAGGTCGAGCGCGGCTATGTGCTGACCTGCCAGTGCGTGCCGCTCTCCGACCGGCTCGTCGTCGATTACGATCAGTGAGGGCCGCACGATGACCGAAGAGATGACCCTGACCGACTATCTCGCCCGTGGCGGGCGGCTCACCAGCCCCGGCAACGTGCCGCCGCGCTATCGCGCGGAGCTCCTGCGGCTGATGGCGACGCTGGTCGACTCGATGCTCGCGGGCTCGGCGGGCTTCGCCGATGTGATCAACGCGGCACCGGGCATCACCAGCCGCATCGCCGCGGCGCGCATCGTGCTCGAAAAGGCCGACCACGCCGAGCGGGTGCTGAAGGTGATGGCCGAGTTTGGCGCCGACACCGGCCGCTACGCCACGCTCCAGCCCTGGGCGGCGCGGGTTGCGCGCGATGCCAGCCTCGGCCCCGTGCGCCATGGCGGCGACATGCGGCTCTCGGTGTTCCATTACCCGCTCGAGGGCTGGGCCGACGCGGTGGTGATGAACGTGCTGATGGGCCGCGCCGTGGGCGTGCAACTGGCCGAGTTCGAGCGCGCCTCCTACCAGCCGCTGGCGGAGGTGCTGCGCGCCATCGCCCCGCGCGAGCGGCGCCATGCCGAATTGGGAGAAACCGGGCTGCGCGCGCTGGTAGCCGCGGGCGACGCGCAGGTGCAGCCGAGCATCGATTACTGGTTGCCACGCGTGGCCGAGAGCTTCGGCGCCGCCGGGTCGCAGCGCTTCGAGGTGCAGAAGGCGATGGGCCTGCGCCAACGGCCCAACGAGGTGCTTCGCGCCGAGTGGGAACGCGAGGCGGGTGCCCTGCTTGGCGAGCTGGGGCTGGCGATACCCGGCTGACGCGCGCTCAGCGCTGCGCAGTCTGCCAGTTCGGTGCGATCACCGGCGCGAGATTCTCGGGCGGCAGCGGCGCGCGACCGAGGATGTGATCGGCCGCCTTCTCGCCCACCATGATCGAGGGCGCATTGAGGTTGCCGTTGGTGATGCGCGGGAAGATCGAGCTGTCGGCCACGCGCAGACCATCCACCCCGATCACCCGGCAATCCGGGTCCACCACGGCGCCGGGGTCTTCGGCGCGGCCCATGCGCGCCGTGCCGCAGGGGTGATAGGCGCTCTCGGCATGCTCGCGGATGAAGGCGTCGAGATCGGCATCGCCCTGCGCCGCAGCCCCGGGCTGGATCTCGGCCCCCGCATAGGGCGCGAAGGCGGTCTGCGCGAAGATCTCGCGCGTCAGCCTGATCGCGGTGCGGAAATCCTGCCAGTCCTGCTCGGTGCTCATGTAGTTGAAACAGATGCGCGGGGCGGCGCCCGGATCGCCCGAGGCAAGCCGCACCCACCCGCGCGAAGGCGAGCGCATCGGCCCCACATGGGCCTGGAAGCCGTGCCCCTCGGCCGCCGCGCGCCCGTCGTAGCTCACCGCGATGGGCAGGAAATGGAACTGGATATCGGGGTAGTCCTCGCCTGCGCGCGAGCGGATGAAGCCCACCGCCTCGAAGCCGTTCGTGGCCCCCGGACCGCCCCCCGTCAGCAGCCATTGCGCCCCGACGCGCGCCTTCCCCCATAGGTTCCAGTGGCGGAATAGCGTGACCGGCTGCGTCGCGGCCATCTGCACATAGACTTCCAGATGGTCCTGCAGGTTTCCGCCCACCCCGGGCCGGTCGGCCAGCACCGGGATGCCGTGTTCGGCGAGATGCGCGGCGGGGCCGATGCCCGAGAGCATCAGCAGCTTCGGCGTGTTGACCGCCGAGGCGGCAAGGATCACCTCGCGCCGGGCGCGGATTACCTCCACCCGCCCACCGCGCGCCACCTCGACGCCGGTGGCACGGCCCTCCGAGATGACGACCCGGCGAGCGAAGGCCCGCACCAGGTCGCAGTTTGGCCGACGCAGCGCAGGCTTCAGATAGGCCGTAGCCGCCGACCAGCGCCGCCCGTGCCAGATGCTGCGCTCCATCACCGCGAAGCCCTCCTGCGCGGCGCCGTTGTAATCGGCGCTCACCGGATAGCCTGCCTCCCGCCCGGCCTCTACGAAGGCGCGCCCGAGCGGGGTGGCCTGCACCGCGCGGGTGACATGCACGGGCCCGTCATGGCCACGCCATTCCGCGTCGCCCTCGTCGCCGTGCCAGCACTCCAGCCGCTTGAAATAGGGCAGCACGTCGGCAAAGGCCCAGCCCTCGGCACCCGCCTCGGCCCAGTGGTCGAAGTCGCGCGCATGGCCGCGCACCCAGACCATGCCGTTGATCGAGGACGACCCGCCGATCACCTTACCGCGCGGCACCGCCATGCGCCGTCCGCCGAGGTGCGGCTCGGGCTCGGTGCGGAATCCCCAGTCGTAGCGGCGCATGCTCATCGGAAAGGAAAGCGCGCCGGGCATCTGGATGAAGGGCCCGGCATCGGTGCCGCCATGCTCGATCACCAGCACCGAATGCCGTCCGTCCTCACTGAGCCTTGCGGCCATCGCGCATCCGGCGCTGCCTGCGCCGACGATGACGAAATCGGCCTCCATCACCGCTCTCCCGCCACCCGGTCGAGATAGGCCAGCACCAGCGCCGCCGCCGCCTGCCCGTCGGGGCGCGCGTCGCGCAGCGCCTGACGGATGTAGAGCCCGTCGATCATCGCCGCGATGCCCTCTGCCGCCTGCGGCCCGCCTGCGCCCACGAGCGGGCGCAGCGCGTGGGTGAGGTTCGATGCGAGGCGGCGCTGATAGACCCGCAACAGGCGGCGGGCGGCAGCATTCGTCTGCGCCTGGACGTAGAAGTTGAGCCAGGC
>PHEG01000205.1 GCA_002842835.1 Alphaproteobacteria bacterium HGW-Alphaproteobacteria-2
GCGGTGGTTCATCCGGCCCGGCAATTCACGGATCTCGGGGTGCAGCGTGCCGCCGAGCGCCACGTTGACCTCCTGAAAGCCGCGGCAGATGCCCAGAAAAGGCTGCCCCCGCGCCACGCATTCGCGCACGAGCGGGAGGGTGATGGCGTCGCGCGCCCGATCGAAGGCGCCATGCGCGGGCGTCTCCTCGGCACCATATTCCTCGGGGTGAACGTTGGGTGAGGCCCCGGTCAGCAGGAAGCCATCGAAGCGCTCCATCAGTTCGCCGACACTCACATGGGCAGGGTCGGCGGGCACGATCACCGGCAGCACGTCGGCCACCTGGCTCAGCGCGGTAGAGTTCATCTGCACCGAGGTATGCACGGGATAGACCCCATGCAGGATGTTCGAGTTGCCGATGATCGCCACCATGGGACGCGGCATGGGCGGCTCCATTCCCTGACCGCACCAGCATATGTGCCGCCGCGCGCAGGGTGAAGGGGGGCGCGGATCAGATTTCCGCCACGAACCCCGCCGCCTCGATGCCCGCCTGCGCCGCAGCCGCGTCGTTCTCGGATGTGTCGCCGGTGATGCCTACCGCGCCGATCACACGCCCGCGCCTGTCGCGCACCAGCACGCCGCCCGGCACAGGCACCAGCTTGCCGCCGTAGAGCCCGTTGAGCGCGGTGATGAAATAGGCCTGCGCGTCGGCCCGCTCGCGCTGGGCGGTGCCGGCCATGCCCAGCAGGACACTTCCGTGCGCCTTTCCCTCGGCAAGTTTCACACGCCCCGGTGCCGCGCCGTCCTCGCGCTCGGCGGCGATCATGTGCCCGCCCGCGTCGAGCACCACCACGGTCAGCGGCTTCAGCCCTGCCGCCCGGCCATGAGTCAGTGCCTTGCGGATGATGGTGCGCGCCTTCGCCAGCGTGATCTCAGGCATTGGTTCTCTCCTTCAGCTCCAGCCGCCGGGCGTGCAGAACCGGCTCGGTGTAACCGTTCGGCTGTTCGCGCCCCCGGAACACCAGATCGCAGGCGGCCTGGAAGGCCAGCCCCTCGAAGCCCGGCGCCATGGGCCGGTAGGCCGGATCGCCCGCGTTCTGGCGATCCACCACCTCGGCCATGCGGCGCATGATCACCATCACCTCGTCATGCGAGACGACGCCGTGATGCAGCCAGTTGGCGATGTGCTGCGAACTGATGCGGCAGGTGGCGCGATCCTCCATCAGGCCTACGTCGTTGATGTCGGGCACCTTGGAGCAGCCCACGCCATGGTCGATCCAGCGCACAACATAGCCGAGGATGCCCTGCGCGTTGTTCTCCACCTCGCGGGCGATCTGCTCGGGCGCCCACTTGCGGAAGGCGGCAAGCGGGATGTCGAGCAGCGCCTCGAGATGTGCGCGCCTCCCGCCCTTCTTCAGCGCCGCCTGCACGGAGAAGACATCGACCCTGTGATAATGCAGTGCGTGAAGGGTTGCCGCTGTGGGCGATGGCACCCAGGCGCAGTTGGCCCCTGCACGCGGATGCTCGATCTTCTGTTCCAGCATCGCGGCCATGCGGTCGGGCGCGGCCCACATGCCCTTGCCGATCTGCGCGCGGCGCGAGAGCCCGCATTCGAGCCCGATATCGACGTTGCGGTTCTCGTAGGCGCCGATCCAGGGCTTGCGCTTGATGAAATCCTTGCGGCTGAAGGGGCCTGCCTCCATCGAAGTATGAATCTCGTCGCCGGTGCGGTCGAGAAAGCCCGTGTTGATGAAGCAGAGGCGGTGCTTGGCGGCGCGTATGCATTCCTTGAGATTGGCCGAGGTGCGGCGCTCCTCGTCCATGATGCCGAGTTTCACGGTATGGCGCGGCAGCCCCAGCGCGCGCTCCACCATGCTGAAGGTCTCGTCGGCGAAGGCCACCTCGGCGGGGCCGTGCATCTTGGGCTTCACCACATAGACCGAGCCGCGGACAGAGTTGCGCAGTCCCTCGCCCTTTCTCAGGTCATGCATGGCGATGAGCGTGGTTACCATCGCGTCCATCAGCCCCTCGAAGACTTCGTTGCCCTCGGCATCGAGAATCGCGGGGTTGGTCATCAGGTGGCCGACGTTGCGCACCAGCATCAGCGCGCGGCCCTTGAGGGTGAGCGGGCTGCCATCGGGTGCGATAAAACTGCGGTCGGCATCGAGACGGCGGGTCATCTGCCGCCCGCCCTTCTCGAAGCTGTCCTCCAGGTCGCCGCGCATCAGGCCGAGCCAGTTGCCATAGGCCTGCACCTTGTCCTCGGCATCCACGCAGGCGACCGAATCCTCGCAGTCCATGATGGCCGAGATGGCTGCCTCCAGCCGCACATCGGCCAGTCCCGCCTGGTCGCGCGCGCCTACCGGATGGGTGCGGTCGAAGACGAGTTCGACATGCAGGTGGTTGTTGCGCAGCACCACCGCATCGGGCGCCTTGGGGTGGCCGCGCCAGCCCGCGAACTTTCCGGGTTCCATCAGCGGCTGGTCATCCACCAGAAGCTGGCCGTCCTGCACATGGTAGCGCCGCGCGTCGGCGTGGCTCAGCCCCTGCACCGGAAAGGTCTCGTCGAGAAAGACGCGCGCGCGCGCCACGACCCGCGCGCCGCGGCCACGGTCGTAGCCGCCGGGCGGTGGGGCGCTGCCCATGGCATCGGTGCCGTAGAGTGCATCGTAGAGCGAGCCCCAGCGGGCATTGGCGGCATTGAGCGCGTATCGCGCGTTGGTCACCGGCACCACGAGTTGCGGGCCGGGGATGGTGGCGATCTCGTCATCGACATTCGCGGTCTCGATGGCGAAGTCGGGGCCCTCGGGCAGCAGATAGCCGATTTCCTCGAGGAAGGTGCGGTAGATGGCCGGATCGTGCGGCCGGTCGCGGTGCGTCACATGCCAGTCGTCGATCTGCGCCTGCATCCGGTCGCGGGTCTCCAGCAGGGCGCGGTTCTTCGGCGTCTGTTCCGCCAGCAGCGCGGCGAAGCCCTTCCAGAAATCCCCGGGCGCAACCCCGGTGCCGGGCAGCGCCCGCTCGTCGATGAAGGCGGCAAGCTCTGCCGCCACCTGCAAGCCCTGCCTTTCGACCCGCCGCGCCATGCCCGCCTCCCTTGTGCATGCACCGGTATACCCGATAGGCGAGCCCACCGCCAAGCGCAAGAACCGGTAAGCTAACTTTACCGCGCGTGGTTTCCGCGGCAGCGTCGCGAGCAGTGGCGCACCTCCTCCCAGACCTTCGCCCATTTGCGCCGCCAGGCGAAGGGCCGCCCGCAGGTGGCGCAGGTCTTCACGGGCAGATGGGGC
>PHEG01000206.1 GCA_002842835.1 Alphaproteobacteria bacterium HGW-Alphaproteobacteria-2
CTGGCGCAGGCCGGGGCGCCGGTGCGGACCGAGACGGTGGCCTTCGGTGCGCTGGGGCGCGACGGAGTGCGCGCGGCGACGGTCGACCACGCGCTGGGGTTGCTGCTGGGTGCACTGGAGCGGCGGTAATGCGGCATTAACCATGCCGCGCGGATGGTGTAGAGCCGACAGACAAGGGATTCCACGGGAGGGACGGCATGGCGGGTTCGGTCAACAAGGTGATCCTCATCGGCAATCTGGGCCGCGACCCGGAGGTGCGCAGCTTCCCGTCGGGCGGCAAGGTGTGCAACCTGCGCATCGCCACTTCCGAGACCTGGCGCGACAAGCAGAGCGGCGAGCGGCGCGAGAAAACAGAGTGGCACTCGGTCGCCATCTTCTCGGAGGGGCTCGTGCGTGTGGCCGAACAGTATCTGCGCAAGGGCTCCAAGGTCTACATCGAGGGCCAGCTCGAAACCCGCAAGTGGCAGGACAAGGATGGGCAGGATCGCTATAGCACCGAGGTGGTGCTGCGCGGGTTCAACTCGTCGCTCGTCATGCTCGACGGTCGTGGCGAAGGTGGCGGCGGCCAGGCGCGCGACGACCGGGAACATGACGACCGTGGTGCCGGCAGCGGCGGCTATGCCCCCGGCCCGGCCTCGGATATCGACGACGACATCCCGTTCTGACCGGGGCCGCCACGGGCGGTGGCTCCGGGCGCATGACCCTCGGTCCCGCGGAAGGCGCGGCGGAACGCATCCGCCGAGAGATAACCGTAGCGGCGGGCCACCGCCCCTACCGGTTCGCCCCGGGCCAGCGCCTCGCGGGCGCGTGCCATGCGCCAGCGGCGCAGGTAACCCATCGGCCCCTCGCCCATCACCGCGCCGAACCGCGCCATGAACGCAGAGCGGGACATGCCCGCCTCGGCGGCAAGGTCGCCAGCCCGCCAGTGGCGCCCCGGGTGGTCATGGATGGCGACGAGGGCGCGGGCGAGGCGCGCATCGGCCAGCCCGGCCAGCATCCCTTCGGCGGCCACACCGCGCGCCAGCACGGCGCGCAGGAAATGCACGATCAATGCCTCGGCGCAGCCCGCCAGTGCAGGCCCCGCGCCGCATTGGGGGCGCGCGAGCTCCGCCACGATGAGGCGCACCAGCGCCGCCGCCGGGTCGCCGGGTGAAATATCGACGCTGAGCGCCCCCGCCGCGACCAGGGGATTGCCCGCACCGCCCCAGCGGAGCCGGATCGCGGCGATCCCGCCCACCGCACCATCGGGAACGCAGAGCCGATAGCCCTCCCCGGCGGCGCAGACGAGCAGGCTCGCCCCGGGCAGCGGCGGGCGCGCCACCTGCTCCACCGCGAGCCCGCGCAGCAGCGTGGTGAGACGGTCGAGATGTGCGGTATCGCGCGGCATTCCGGACGCTCTGCATGGAATTGCGGAGGATTTCCGGCAGACAATGCGTTATCCGGAGCGCATGGACAATGCATTACAGGAGGCAACCATGCTCATTCCCCGCCAGAAGACCCCCGATCTCGACCTGCCGCTGGTGGGCGGCGGCCGTTTCCGGCTGTCGGCCGAGACATCCGAACGCGGCACGCTGGTCGTGTTCTTCCGCGGCCTGCACTGCCCGATCTGCGTCGGCTACATCAAGGAACTCGACCGGCTGACGCCCGAGTTCGAGAAGCGTGGCGTGGGCACCGTGGCGATCAGCGCCGACGGTGCGGAGCGCGCGGAGCAGATGGCCGGGAAAATTGCGCCCGAGCATCTGCGCATCGCCTACGACCTGCCGCTCGTGCAGGCGCGTGGCTGGGGGCTCTACATCTCGTCGGGGATCGGCAAGACCTCGGTGGGCGTCGAGGAGCCCGCGCTCTTCCCCGAGCCGGGGCTCTTCATGATCAACGCCGACCGGACGCTCTATTTCGCGACCGTGCAGACGATGCCCTTTGTGCGGCCGGCCTTCAAGGACATCCTTGGCCCGCTCGATTTCGTCATCGAGAAGAAATACCCCGCGCGCGGCGAGTATACCGGCGCGGTCTGATGCGACACGGGCGGGGGGCGCCGCCCCCCGCACCCCCGGGAGTATTTCGGGAACATTGAAGGGCATGCACGCTCAGGCGCGCGGAGGCTTCGCTTCGGCCTTCTCGGCCAGGTCGCGCGCGATGGCAAAGGCGCCGCGGATGCGTTCGCGCTCGTCGGTCCAGTCGCGGCGGACGATCACCTTGTTGTCTCGGATCTTCGCCAGACCCTTCTGGTCGTTGAGGAAGTCCACCAGCCCCTGCGGATTGGCGAAGCGGTCCATGTGGAACTGCACGGTCGCACCCTTCGGTCCGCCCTCCAGCCTTGCGATGCCCGCGCGCCTGCACATCGCCTTGATGCGCATGATGGCGATCAGCGTGTTCACCTCGCGCGGGAGCCTGCCGAAACGGTCGATCAGCTCGGCGGCGAAGCCTTCCAGTTCCATCTTGGTGGAGAGATCGGCGAGGCGGCGGTAGAGCCCGAGACGCACGTCGAGATCGGAGACATAGGCCTCGGGGATCAGCACCGGCACGCCGAGGCTGATCTGCGGCGCCCACTGGCCGTCGGCCTCGATCGGGCCCTCGATCTCGCCCGATTTCAGCTTGGCGATCGCCTCTTCCAGCATCGACTGGTAGAGTTCGAAGCCGACCTCGCGCATCTGGCCCGACTGTTCCTCGCCCACCAGGTTGCCCGCGCCGCGGATGTCGAGATCCTGGCTCGCGAGCGTGAAACCCGCGCCGAGGCTGTCGAGCGATCCCAGCACCCGCAGCCGTTTCTCCGCCGCAGGGGTCAGCGGCGCGCGGGGCTTGGTCATCAGATAGGCATAGGCGCGGGTCTTGGCGCGCCCCACCCGGCCGCGGATCTGGTAGAGCTGGGCCAGGCCGAACATGTCGGCGCGCCAGACGATCATGGTGTTGGCGGTGGGTATGTCGAGGCCGGACTCGATGATCGTGGTCGAGAGCAGCACGTCATGCTGCCCGTCGTAGAAGGCATTCATGCGCCGGTCGAGTTCTCCCGCCGCCATCTGCCCGTGCGCCACCACGACGCGCACCTCGGGCACCTCGTCGCGCAGGAACGCTTCCATCTCGGGCAGATCGGAGATGCGGGGAACGACGAAGAAGGACTGCCCGCCGCGGTAATGCTCGCGCAGCAGCGCCTCGCGGACCGTTACCGGGTCGAATTCGCTCACATAGGTGCGGATCGCCAGCCGGTCCACCGGCGGCGTGGCGATGACCGAGAGCTCGCGCACGCCCGAGAGCGCC
>PHEG01000207.1 GCA_002842835.1 Alphaproteobacteria bacterium HGW-Alphaproteobacteria-2
TCCGCGGGCCGCAGCGCGTAGACGGGAGCCCCATCTCCGGGCAGCAGTTGCGCCTCGTTGGGCCGCGCGGTACTCGCCTCTGCCGCAGGAACGATATGCCAGTGTTCCGGGCGCAGCGGGGCGAGGCGCACCCAGAGCGCCCCCGACGCAATCACTCCGGCAACGGCCAGGCCAAACACAACAACTGCCTTCACACGCAACTCCCTTCACACGCGACCGCGGCGCGGCCCGCTCGTCTTGGGTGGCGACCGGCTTGTGGGAGAGAGCAACCTCCGGGCGAGTCGCTCTCCGGTGCCTGACAGACTATTCCGCAGCCCGGGTGCCGCGCACAAGCCCCTGCGCCCAGCTGCTGATCGTCCCGGCCCCCAGACACACGACAATGTCACCGGCATGCGCCTCCGCCGCCACCAGCGCAGCGAGGTCGGCCTCGCCTGCCAGCGCGCGCGCGTCGCGGTGGCCGTGGCGCACGAGGCCCGCCACCAGGTCGTCGCAACTTGCACCCGGCAGCGGTGCCTCGCCCGCGGCATAGACCTCGGCGATGGCCACGATATCGGCCTCGTTGAAGCAGGTGCAGAATTCCTCGAAAAGCGCCGAGAGCCGCGAATAGCGGTGCGGCTGGTGCACCGCGATCACCCGGCCCTTCGTCTCGGCCACCGCCTGGCGCGCGGCGCGCAGCACGGCGGCGATCTCCACCGGGTGGTGGCCGTAGTCGTCGATGATCGCGGCACCGTTCACCTCGCCCAGTCGGGTGAAGCGCCGGTTTACGCCCTTGAAGCCCGCCAGGGCGTCACGGATCGCCGCGCTCGGGATGCCCAGATGGCGGGCCACCGCCACCGCGGCCAGCGCGTTGCTGACATTGTGGTCGCCCGGCATCGGCAGCGTGCAGCCCTCGATGCGCTTGCCCTCAGAGGCCAGTGCCACGTCGAAATGCGCCACCCCGCGGACATAGCGCAGGTTCTCGGCCCGCACGTCGGCCTGCGCGTTGAAGCCGAAGCTGACCACGCGGCGGTCCGTGATGCGCCCCGCCAGCGCCTGCACCTCCGGGTGATCGGTGCAGCACACGGCGAGCCCGTAGAAGGGGATGTTCGAGACGAAATCGTGGAAGCCCTGGCGCAGCGCGTCGAAGCTGCCCCAGTGGTCGAGATGTTCGGGGTCGATGTTGGTCACCACCGCGATGGTCGCGGGCAGCCGGTTGAAACTGCCGTCGCTCTCGTCGGCCTCCACCACCATCCACTCGCCCTGCCCCATGCGGGCGTTCGAGCCATAGGCATGGATGATGCCGCCGTTGATCACCGTCGGGTCGAGCCCTCCCGCATCCAGAAGCGTGGCCACCAGCGTGGTGGTGGTGGTCTTGCCATGGGTGCCCGCGATGGCGACGTTCGAGCGCAGGCGCATCAGTTCCGCCAGCATCTCGGCGCGGCGTACCACCGGCAGGTGGCGGCGGCGCGCCTCGTCGAGTTCGGGGTTGCCGGGCTTGATCGCGGTGGAGACGACAACGACCTCGGCACCCTCCAGGTTCTCCTCCCGCTGGCCGGTGAAGATGCGCGCGCCCATGCCCGCCAGCCGCTCGGTGATCGGCGTCGCCTTCAGGTCCGACCCCTGAACCGTATAGCCGTGCTCGATCAGCATCTCGGCGATGCCAGACATGCCGATTCCGCCGATGCCGATGAAATGGATCGGCCCCAGAAGTTGCGGAAGTTTGGTTGCGTTCATCCCTGCCCTGCCCTCACGCCCGCCACCTCCTCGACCAGATCGGCCAGCCGCTCGGCGGCATCGGGCCGTCCTGTAGCAAGCGCCGCCGCGGCCATGGCCTCGGCACGCGCCGGATCGGCGAGGATCGCGGCGATATGACGCGAGAGCGCGGCGGCATCAAGCCCCGCCTCCGCCAGCACCTCGGCGGCACCCGCGTCGGCCAGCGTGGCGGCATTGGCGCTCTGGTGGTCGCCCGCCGCGGAGGCCAGGGGAATGAGGATCGCGGGCCGACCGATCACCGCGAGATCGGCGAGCGTCGAGGCCCCCGCGCGCGCGATCACGAGCTGCGCCTCGGAGAGCCTGCGCGGGATATCGTGAAAGAAGGCCGCCACCTCCGCGTCGATGCCCGCCGCGGCATAGGCGTCGAGCACGCGGCCTATATCCTCCGGGCGCGCCTGCTGGGCCACACGCAGCCGCGCGCGCAGGCCCTCGGGCAGCGCCGCCAGTGCGGCGGGCACCAGATCGGAGATCACCCGCGCGCCCTGGCTGCCGCCGATCGCCAGAAGGCTCATGGGATAATCGCCCGGAGGGATATAGCCCGCCCCGGCCCGCGCCGCGACCGCGGCGCGCACCGGATTGCCGACAAGCACCGGCGCCACCCCCGCAAGCCCCGAGAGGGGCAACCCCGCAGCAACCCGCGCCACGCGCCGCGCGAAGAGCCGGTTCACTCGGCCGGGCAACGCATTCTGCTCGTGGATGAGGCTCGGGATGCGCAGCATCCAGGCCGCGGTCAGCGCCGGGATTGCCGGGTAGCCGCCGAAGCCCGCCACCGCCGCGGGGCGATCCACCAGTATCCGAACCAGTGCGCCCAGCACGCCGCCCGCGATGCGCAAAGGCACCAGCGCGCGGGCCAGCACACCGCCGCGCGCGAAGCTGCCCGAGCCCGCCACATGCACGGCCACCGCCTGCGGGAAGCCGCCCGCATGGGAAGCGCCGCGCGCATCCGTCATCAGCGCCACGCGCCAGCCGCGCGCCAGCATGGTCTCTGCCAGCGCCTGCGCCGGAAACATGTGCCCGCCGGTGCCCCCGGCGGCGAGCAACAGCAACGGGGATCTCGCAGCGAGCAAGGGCGGCAGCCTCCGTGTTGGCCGGGATCGGCTTCGGTTCAGCGCCGGGCGCGCAGGATGTCACGCATCTCGCCCTGCGGTCGGGCGCGGGTGAATGCGAGCAGCATACCAAGCGTGATCCCCGCCGCAACCAGCGATGAGCCGCCGTTGGACACGAACGGCAACGTCATACCCTTGGCGGGCAGCATGCGCACCGCGACACCCATGTTGATCACCGCTTGCATGGCGAAGAGCGCCACCAGCCCGGCTCCCGCCAGCCGGACGAAGGGATCGCGCTCGCGCATCAGCCGCGCGATGGAACGCAACGTGACCACCAGGAAAAGCATGATGACGAAGAGCACGAGTACGAGCCCGTATTCCTCGGCCGCCACCGCGATGATGAAATCGGTCTGCGCGTCGGGCAGCGACCATTTCACCCGCCCCTCGCCCACG
>PHEG01000208.1 GCA_002842835.1 Alphaproteobacteria bacterium HGW-Alphaproteobacteria-2
ATGCGCCCCGTCGAGCCGGTGAACACCGCCTGGCCCAGCCCGCGCGCCCAGTCCTGCACCGCCGCCGCGTCGAAAGCGGCGAGCATCGGCGCGAGCCAGCACCCGGCCTCGCCGCAGGCCGCCGCCAGCGCCGCGGCGGGCGCGTCCTGGGCGAGGTTCAGCCCCGACTTGCCCGCCATCAGGACCTTGCGCCCCAGCGTGGGTTTCGCCTCGGCCAGCAGCACCGACCGGCATGTGGAGGAGAGCACTTCCGCCGCCATCAGCCCGGCCGGGCCGCCGCCGATCACCAGCGCCTCGATCTCCACTCCTGCCCCCCTCTGCCCTTCCCCGTTCTCTAGACCCAAGCCGGAGCGGAGGGAAACATCCACTCTTCGTATGCAATCGCATACTATCTAGCCAGCGCCGCCCTGCCGCGCTATAGAGCGCGCGAACGATTCACTGGCGGAGGGCCAAGGCATGTCGAAGATCAAGGTCGCAAACCCGGTCGTCGAACTCGACGGCGACGAGATGACCCGCATCATCTGGGACTTCATCAAGAAGAAGCTGATCCTGCCGGTGGAGGAATTCGGCCTCAAGCAGATGTGGAAGAGCCCGAACGGCACGATCCGCAACATCCTGGGCGGCGTCATCTTCCGCGAGCCGATCATCTGCCGCAACGTGCCGCGCCTGGTGCCGGGCTGGACCAAGCCCATCGTGGTCGGGCGCCACGCCTTCGGCGACCAGTACCGCGCCACCGACTTCCGGTTCCCGGGCAAGGGCATCGTGACGCTGAAATTCGTCGGCGAGGATGGCGTGGTGATCGAGCGCGAGGTGTTCCAGGCCCCCGGTCCCGGCGTCACCATGGCGATGTACAACCTTGACGCCTCGATCATCGACTTCGCCCGCGCCTCGCTCAACTACGGGCTGATGCGCGGCTATCCGGTTTATCTCTCGACCAAGAACACGATCATGAAGGCCTATGACGGGCGCTTCAAGGACCTGTTCCAGCAGGTCTACGAGGAGGAGTTCGCGGACGCATTCAAGAAGGCGGGTGGCCTCGGCGCTCAAGTGGTCGGGCGGCTATGTCTGGGCGTGCAAGAACTACGACGGCGACGTGCAGTCCGACACCGTGGCGCAGGGCTTCGGCTCGCTCGGGCTGATGACCAGCGTTCTGATGACGCCCGACGGCAAGATCGTAGAGTCCGAGGCCGCGCACGGCACGGTGACGCGCCACTACCGCCAGCACCAGCAGGGCAAGGAGACCTCGACCAACTCCATCGCCTCGATCTACGCCTGGACGGGGGGCCTCAAGCACCGCGCCAAGCTCGACGGTAACGCGGCGCTGAATACATTCGCCGAGACGCTGGAGCGGGTGACGGTGCAAGCGGTCGAGGACGGCCACATGACCAAGGATCTCGCGCTGCTGGTTGGGCCGGACCAGAAATGGCTCACCACCATGGGTTACCTCGAGAAGGTGGACACGTATCTCAACAAGGCGCTGGCGGGCTGAAGGCCGCGCCGCTAGGACTTGGGGCGGGGGCGCATGCCCCCGCCCTCTTGCGTTCGGAGCGTGCCATGTCGCCCATGACCCAGGCCTATCTGCTGCTTCTGGTTGCTGTCCTGTTCGAGGCGCTGGGCACGACCTCGCTGCAGGCGAGCCAGCAGTTCACCCGGCTCGTGCCTTCGCTCGGCGTGCTGCTGGGCTTCGGCGCGGCCTTCTATCTCTTCACGCTGGTGCTGCGCACACTGCCGCTGGGCGTGACCTATGCGGTCTGGTCTGGGCTCGGCATCTGCCTCACGGCGCTGATCGGCTGGCTGGTGTTCCGCCAGCCGGTGGACGGACCCGCGCTCCTCGGCATGGGGATGATCGTGGCGGGCATCGCGGTGATTCGGGTGTTCTCGCAGACCGCGGCGCACTGAGACGGGATCAGGCCACCAGCCGCCCGCGGGCCCCGGCGGGTAGGCTGATGCCCATCTGAACCATCGCCGCCTCCATGTCGGCCCGCAGAATGTGCACCAGATGCGCCGCCCCGGGCGCGCCGAAGGCGCCCAGCGCGACGTGGAAGCCGCGCCCCAGCATCGCCATGTCGGCACCGAGCGCGATGAGCGCGGCATCGAACTGCCGCCCGCCGTGGTTCGACACCCAGACGCCATCCACCCCCTCGGCCTTCAGGCGCGTGGCGTCGGCGGGCTCCAGCACGCCCTTCACGACGAGCGGCCCCTGCCACTCGGCCCGCAGCGCAGCAAGATAGGCCCAGTCCGGCGCGGCGCGCAGCAGGTAGCCGACATGCGCGGTCGAGTCCGCCCGCCCGGCAGCCTGCGGCGCGTAGCCCTCCATCAACCGCAGTCGTGGCGCGCCCGCGCGCAGCGTGCCCAGCGCCCAGCGCGGGCGGCACGCGATCTGCCACAGCATGGCAGGGGTCAGCCGCGGCGGAATGGTCAGCCCCGACCGGCGCTGACGCTCGCGCCGCGAGGGGCCGGGCACATCGACGGTCAGCACCAGCGTGCCGAACCCCGCCGCGCGCGCCCGCGCCAGCAGGTCGCGCCGGATGCCTGCATCCTTGGGCGGGTAGAGCTGGAACCAGCCCATGGCGCCCGCCAGCGGCCCGATTTCCTCGGGCAGGCGGGTGGCGACGGTGGAGAAGCAGTAGGGAATGCCCGCCACGGCGGCGGCGCGCGCCAGCATCGCCTCGGCCCCGGGCCAGACGAGCCCGGACATGCCCACCGGCGCGATACCGAAGGGCGCGGCGAAATGCCCGCCCAGCAGTGGCGTGGCCAGATCGGGCGCCACCGGCCCGCGCAGCACCGCGGGTATCAGCCGCACGGCGTCGAGCGCTTCGCGGTTGGCGTGCTTCACCGTCTCGTCGCCGGTGGCGCTGTCGAGGTATTCCCAGACGAAGCGCGGCACCCGGCGGCGGCAGGCAGCACGCAGGTCTCCAAGCGCGGGGTGGCTGTGGTCGAGGTCCATGGCCCGTGTCATATCCTGCCCACCCGGCGCGCTCCACAGGCTTTGTGCACGGTTGCGGATTGCTCCGGTCGCGGTCCGGCCGCATGCTGGAGAGAACCGGAGAGGAGGCCCGCCTTGAGTTGGAACCCCGCACTGGAGCCCGCCTGCCCAGAGGCGGGAAGCCTCGATGCGATCGAGACGCTGATCGTGCCGCGCGCGCGCGACATCGGCGGCTTCGAGGTGCGCCGCGCCCTGCCCGCGCCGCGCCGCCAGATGGTCGGGCCGTTCATCTTCTTCGACCAGATGGGCCCGGCGGAATTTCTCACCGGCCAGGGCATCGACGTGCGCCCGCACCCGCACATCGGGCTCGGCACGGTGACCTATCTCTTCTCGGGCGAGTTCCGCCACCGCGACAGCCTCGGCACCGACCAGATGATCTATCCCGGCGAGGTCAACTGGATGGTCGCGGGCCGGGGCGTGACGCATTCGGAACGCACCAGCGCCGAGACCCGAGCCGGCCCCAGCCGCCTGTTCGGCATCCAGACCTGGGTGGCGTTGCCCGAGAGCCACGAGGACATGGCACCCGCCTTCGAGCATCACGGCGCGGGTGCGCTGCCGCTGCTGGAGGCCGAGGGCAAGCGCGTGCGGCTCATCCTCGGTACCGGCTGGGGCGCGCGGGCGCCGGTCTCGACCCCCTCCGAGATCGTCTATGCCGACGCGACACTGGCACCCGGCGCCGCCCTGCCCCTGCCCACCGAGCACGAGGATCGCGGCGTGCATGTTCTGGATGGCGAGATCGCGATCGCGGGCGAGCGCTTTGCCGCGGGGCGGATGCTGGTCTTCCGCCCGGGCGATGCGATCACACTGCGCGCAGGGCCCGAGGGAGCGCGGGTCATCGTTCTGGGCGGTGCAACCCTCCCGGGGCCGCGCTTCATCTGGTGGAATTTCGTCGCCTCCTCGCGTGAGCGCATCGAGGCCGCCAGGCAGGCCTGGGCCAGCGGCGATTTCACGCACGGCCCCTTCCGCCTGCCGCCGGGTGACGAGACCGAGCACATCCCCCTGCCGGAGCCCCGCCGCGGCTGAAACAATTACCGCAAATCGCTGACACACACCAAATTCGTCGTGACAATCGGTTTCAATCGACGGATCGGGCGCTGATTTGCGTTAGGATGGGATGACGAGGCCGATGCTATCGCCCGACGGACCCCTGTCATTGCATGACAGCGCCAGACGGCCTAGCAGCGGACCCGACGAAAGGGAAAAGGGAGACGAGAAACCATGAGCAGCTACGCACCGCTTCCCGCGCCGTCCCCGGAACAGGGGCTGAACCGCTATATGCAGGAAATCCGCAAGTTTCCGATGCTGGAGCCGGAAGAGGAATACATGCTGGCCAAGCGCTGGGTGGACCACGAGGACACCGAGGCCGCGCACCGGCTCGTCACATCGCACCTGCGCCTCGCTGCCAAGATCGCCATGGGCTACCGCGGCTACGGGCTGCCGCAGGCCGAGGTTATCTCGGAGGCCAACGTGGGCCTGATGCAGGCGGTGAAGCGCTTCGACCCGGAAAAGGGCTTTCGCCTCGCCACCTACGCCATGTGGTGGATCCGCGCCTCGATCCAGGAATACATCCTGCGCTCGTGGAGCCTGGTGAAGATGGGCACCACCTCGGCGCAGAAGAAGCTCTTCTTCAACTTGCGCAAGGCCAAGTCGAAGCTCGGCGCGCTGGAGGAGGGCGACCTGCGGCCCGAGAACGTGAAGAAGATCGCGCACGATCTCTCCGTGACCGAGGCCGAGGTGATCGAGATGAACCGCCGCCTGGCGGGCTCGGACGCCTCGCTGAACGCGCAACTCGGCGGTTCCGAGGGCGAGGGCGGCTCGGAGTGGATGGAGTGGCTCGAGGACGAGGACGCCGACCAGGCCGGCGACTACGCCGAGCGCGACGAGATGGACAGCCGCCGCGCCCTGCTGGCGCAGGCGCTCGATGTGCTCAACGAGCGCGAACGCGACATCCTGACCGAGCGCAAGCTGCGCGACGAGCCGGTGACGCTGGAGGATCTCTCGACGCGCTACGGTGTCAGCCGCGAACGCATCCGCCAGATCGAGGTGCGCGCCTTCGAGAAGATCCAGAAGCGAATGAAGGCCCTGGCGCGCGAACGCGGGCTCCTGCCCGCCGCCTGAGCGTCCCCCGCGCTGCATGAAACCGATCGTGACACTGGTACTGATCGCCGACGACGGCGAGGCGCGCTTGCTGGTCAACGAAGGCGTCGGCAAGGGGCTGTCCCAGCTTGCCACCCACAGCGCCTCGGAACTCGACGCAGAGCGTTTCGCCTATTCCGACGAGCGTGGTCGCGCCAGCGCTGCACCCGGCATCGCGCGCCACGCGATGGAGCCGCGCAGCTCGCCCGAGCGGCAGGCGCGCGAGGCCTTCGCAGCACATCTGGCCGCGGCGCTGCGCACCGCCTGGAAGGCGGGCGGATACGACCGCGTCATTTTCGCCGCCGCGCCGCGTATGTTGGGCGCGCTGCGCGCCGAACTCGGTGACCTCGCGCCGCATGTCGCCGCGAGCCTTGACAAGGACCTCGTGAAGGTGCCCCTCTCCGACCTGCCGCGGCACTTCGCCGGTGTC
>PHEG01000209.1 GCA_002842835.1 Alphaproteobacteria bacterium HGW-Alphaproteobacteria-2
CTTCGGTCTGCTGCCGTGGCTCGTCGCCACGCTCTACGGCGCCGAGGTGGCGGTCGAGATCTGGCTCTTCCGGCTGCTGCTTCTCGGCGCGATGCTGCGCTTCCTCGCCTTCGCCATCGAGCCCGCCTTCATGACGGCGGGCAGGCCCGGCACGCTGCTCGGGATCGAGATGGCGGCGACGCTGCTCTACCTCGCCCTCGTGCTCGGCCTGTTGCCGGGCACCGGGCTTGTCGCCATGGGCGTGGCCATGCTCGCCTTCCAGTGCGTCTATGTGGGCGGCACCCTGACGATCGGTCGGCGGCTTCTGGCGCGGTGGATCGCGCGGCCAGCCGCCCATCCCGGCGGCGCCGGGCCGCCGCCCCTTTAACGGCGCGGCAGGGAAGCCTAGGTGAGGTCGGGAACGCGGCATCGACGGGAGAGACAGATGATCCGGCTGCTGAAGGCAGGTCTCTTCGGGGGGGTGGTTCTCGCCGCGGCGGGTGCTGCGGCGGAAGATGCACCGCCGCACGGCGTCTGGCTGACAGAGAAGGGCAAGGTAGCGGTGCGGCTGCACGACTGTGACAGCGGCCTCTGCGGGCAGATCGTCTGGATGGCAGAGCCGCATGACAAGACAGGCGCCCTGCGCCGCGACACGAAGAACCCCGACGCCGCGCATCGCGACCGGGCCTGGTGCGGGCTGGGGGTGATCTCGGGGCTGAAGCCCGCGCCCGACGGATCCTGGAGCGGCGGGCGTTTCTACTACCCCAAGCACGGCCGCAGCTACGATCTGGAGCTTCGGCCCAGGGGCGACGGGCTCGAGGTGCATGCCTATGCCGGGCTCAGGATGCTCGGCGTCACGGAAGCATGGCGCAGGCTCGAAGGTGCACCGGGCGACTGCCCCGCGGGCGGTGATCGCCGCGCGGGCAGTTGAGCGCCCCGCACCCGGGCCGCGTTGACAGGCGGCCGCCGCGCGCCTAACCGCAGGGGCATGACCGCCGCCTCGTCAGAGCCCCCCGCGCTGCGCCCGCTGCTCGAGCGGCTCTGCGACCGCCCCCTAGGCCCAGAGATCGCAGCCATGGCGCGGCATCTGGCAGCCCGGCCCGGGGTGGTGGCGGTGCTCTTCTATGGCGCGCAACTGCGCGATGCGGGCTCGGGCGGGCCACTCGATTTCTATGTGCTGACGGAAGGCGATGCCGCCTATCACGGACACGGGCTTGCGGCGCTCGCCAACCGGCTGCTGCCGCCCAATGTCTATCACGAGCGCCTCGCCGGGCCGCCGCCTGTCTCGGCCAAGGTGGCGGTCATGCGGCTGGACGCCTTCCGCCACAGGATGCGCCGTGAGAGCCTCGACACCACGCTCTGGGCGCGCTTCTGCCAGCCCGTCGTGCTGGTCCGGGCGCGCGACGGGGCGGCGCGTGCGGCGGTGCTCGATGCACTTGAGGAGGCCGGGGCGACCGCCGCCTGGTGGGCGGCGCGGCTCGCGCCCGAAGGAAGCGACGCAACGGCCTGCTGGCAGGCGCTCTTCGCCCATACCTATGGCGCGGAACTGCGCGTGGAGCGCGGTGGACGGATGCGCGACCTGACTGCGGCGGCGCCCGATCTCTATGCCGCGTTGCACGCCGCCCACATCGCCGGGCAGCCAGCAGACGCTGCCGAGCGGCGCCGGGCGGCGCTTGGCTGGGCCTGGCGGCGGCGGCTGGGCAAGGCGCTCAACCTCGCGCGGCTCGTGAAGGCGGCGGCAACATTTCGCGGCGGCATCGAGTATGCGCTGGCCAAGATCGAGCGCCATTCCGGCGCGCCGGTGGCGCTGCGCCCCTGGGAGCGGCGCTGGCCCATCCTTGGCGCGCCCTTCGTGCTGGTCCGACTGCTGCGCGAGAAGCGGCTGCGCTGATCGCGCGGCATTTGACCAGGCGGGGCGGGTCTGTATGCTGCCCGCGATCATCCCGTCAGATGGAGCCCGATCCCGGCCATGGCCCCGCGCGACACCCTACCCGAGGCGCCGCCCCTGCGGGTGGAAGTCGACTCTCTCCAGGCACTGGCGCAGTCCGGCCGTTGGGAAATGGAGGCGATCCGAAGCCTCTCGGCGCATGTCCTCGTGTGGATCACCCGCGGCCAGGGGCGCTGGGTGATCGAGGGGGTCACCCGCGGCTACGGGCCTCAGACGGCGATCTTCGTGCCCGCCGGGCGCTTCTTCGAAGTCGAGATCGGCCAGCGCGTCCAGGGACAGGCGCTCTTCCTGCCACGGGCCGACGGGCTGGGGATGCCCGAAAAGGTGCAGCAGTTGCGCATCAGTGCACCCGCCGACCAGGTGGAACTCACCCATCTCATAGAGATGATCCAGAACGAGGCCGAGCACCGCGCGCCCGGGCGCGACCGGGCGCTGGCGGCATGGGTCACGCTGCTGTCGGTCTGGCTGATGCGCCGCCAGCATCTCAACGAACGCGCCGCCGATGGGCCCCCGCGGCGGCCCGCGCAGATGCTCGACGCCTTCGCGGCGCTCGTCGCGCAGGAGATCGACGCGGGCCGGTCTGTCGCCTGGTATGCGCGCCGCCTGGGTGTGACGCCCACGCATCTGTCGCGCGTTTGCCGCGAGGCGCTGGGCAAACCCGCCTCCGAGGTGTTGCAGGAGCGTCTGCTCTTCGAGGCGCGGCGGCTGCTGGCCGAGAGCGACATGAAGGTGCAGGACGTCGCGGCCCGACTCGGGTTCTCCTCTCCAGCCTATTTCACGCGGGTTTTCACACAGCACGCTGGCTTCTCGCCCACCGCCTATCGGCGGCGGGCGCACGGGGAGCGGGCATGAGCGACCTGCCCGGGGCCGACGGGCCGCCCGGAGTTGTCGCCCCGAATGTTCTGGCCATCGTGCAGGGCGGACGACTCGAGTTCGAGGCGGTCCTCTTCGCCGCATCCTTCCGCGCAGCGAATCCGGGCTATACCGGGCGGCTCTTCCTTGCCGAGCCGCAGCCGGGGCCGCTCTGGCGCGAGGATCCGCGCATCGCGCAGCCCGATCTGCGCGCGCTGCTCGAGGATGAGTTCGAGGTCGAGATCCTGCCGTTCGAGAGCACGACCTTCGGCTCGGACTACCCCCATGGCAACAAGATCGAGGCGCTGGCCGCGCTGCCCGCGCGCCAGCCCTTCGTGTTCTTCGACACCGACACGCTCTTTCTCGACGCGCTGGCGCGGGTGCCCTTCGACTTCGACCGACCCACGGCGAGCCTGCGGCGCGAGGGCACCTGGCCGGTGATCGAGATTTACGGG
>PHEG01000210.1 GCA_002842835.1 Alphaproteobacteria bacterium HGW-Alphaproteobacteria-2
GCCCTCGAGCCAGCGCAGCGCATCGCCCGCGCGCCCGCCCGCGCCCTCGTCGCCCAGCGCGGTCAGGGCGCGCGCCACATCCTCGCGGATGCGCGCCGCCGCCTGCATCCGCCGCCGCGCGACATCGAGCGCGGCCTCCTCGCCGGACTCGGGCGCGAGCCGGTCGAGTTCCGCCACGGCGTGACGCAGGAAGTCCTCCTCGGCGCGTGCCCGTGCGAGGCGCGCCTCGGCCTCCTCCAGCGCCGCCGCCGCCGTCCGCCGCGCCGCCCAGGCCGCGCGCACCGTGGCGAGAAGCGGCGAGGCCCTCGCGAAGGCATCGAGCAGCGTGCGGTGCCCGCGCGCGTCGAGCAGGCCGCGATCATCGTGCTGGCCGTGGATCTCCACCAGGCAATCGGCCAGCGCGCGCAGCGTCTCGGCCCCGGCACGGCGGTCGTTGACGAAGGCGCTGCTGGGCCCCTCGGCGCGGGCCACCCGGCGCAGGATCAACTCGTCGCCGACCTCCAGCCCCGCCTCGGCCAGGACCGCGCGCGCCGGGTGATCCGCCGCCAGCGTGAACACCGCCTCCACATCGCCCGTTGCCGCACCGGCGCGCACCAGCCCCGCGCGCCCCGACCAGCCCAGCACGAAACCAAGCGCGTCGAGCAGGATTGACTTGCCTGCGCCGGTCTCGCCGGTGAGCACTGTGAGCCCCGGTCCCGGCTCGAGCGTCAGGCGCTCGACCAGCACCATGTCGCGGATCGTCAGGCTGAGCAGCATGGCTCCCCCGCGCGGCGCTCGCGGCTCAGAGCCACTCGCCCTTCACCGTGCGCCGCCAGACCGTGCCCGAGGATCGCGGCGGCCGTCTGCGCCTCGCCGTAGAGCCCGAGACCGGCGTAGGCTTCCACCAGCCGGTGCAGCGCCTCCGGCGTGTGGCTCGAGGTCTGGAAATCCTCCACCACGGTGCGGAAGCGGTTGATCGCTGCCGGGTAGTAGCCGCGCTTGAGGTAGTAGCGGCCCACTTCCATCTCCTTGGCGGCGAGATGGTCGAAGGCGAGGTCGAACTTCAACCGCGCGCTGCGCGCATACTCCGACTCGGGGTAGAGCTCGATCACCTTGCGCAACTCACTCAGCGCCTCGAAGGTCAGCGCCTGGTCGCGTCCGATGGCGTCGATCTGGTCATAGTAGCTCAACGCCGCCAGATACTGCGCATAGGCCGCGTCCTTGTCGGCCGGATAGAACTCGATGAAGCGCTTGGCAGCGGCGCGGCTCTTCTCGTACTCCTTGTCCTCGTGATAGGCGAAGGCCGACATGATGAGCCCGCGCTTGGCAAACTCCGAATAGGGGTGCAGCCGCTCGATCTCGCCCCAGCGTCCGGCAGCGGTCTTGGCCCGGCCGCGGTCCATCTCGGCCTCGGCGGAGCGGTAGATATCCTCCGGGCCCATGGTCTCGAGCTGGCGCACATCCACGTCGCGCTTCTTGCCGCAGCCCGAAAGCGCGACACCGAGCGCCAGTGCCAGGAGTAGTCCGCGAGACGAAAGCCGGTCGATCATGCCTGTCTGCCCAGTTGCCGTTGCTGCCACTTGCCGCTCGGCCCGTGTGGTCGTACCGCCGGGCCGCTTTGTTCCTAGCACAATGCCCGGGCGGGAAAAACGGAAACTCTGCCCCCCGGGCATCACTCTGCCGCCGCACCGAGCCGTGCGAGCATCTCGGCCGCCGCGGACTCCGGCGTGCGGCGGCCCGCAGCCACGTCTGCGCCGAGTGTGGCCATGGCGCTGCGCACCGGCTCGCGCGCCAGCCGTGCGAGCAGGCCTGCGCGCACCTCGGCCTCGAACCAGCGTTCGGCCTGCCGGGCGCGACTCGCGGCCCAGTGGCCTTCGGCGCGCCGCCACTCCGCCAGAGCCTGCATCTCGGCCCAGGCCTGCGCCAGGCCCGCGCCCGAGAGCGCGGAGACCGCGAGCGCCTTGGGAAAGCCCTCCGGATCCTGGGGTCGGCGGCGCAGGAGCCGCAGTGCGCCCGAATAATCGGCGCAGGTGCGCCGCGCGGCAGCGGCCAGATCGCCGTCGGACTTGTTGACGAGGATGAGGTCGGCCATCTCCATGATGCCGCGCTTGACCCCCTGCAACTCGTCCCCGCCGCCAGGACCGATGAGCAGCACGAAGAGGTCCGTCATCTCGGCCACCATGGTCTCGGACTGGCCGACGCCCACCGTCTCGACCAGCACGACATCGAACCCCGCCGCCTCGACCAGCGCGACCGCCTCGCGCGTGCGCCGCGCCACGCCGCCCAGCGCCGCCGAGGAGGGCGAGGGGCGGATGAAGGCGGAGGGCGTGCGCGCGAGGCGGTCCATGCGCGTCTTGTCGCCCAGGATCGACCCGCCCGAGCGCGCCGAGGACGGGTCCACCGCGAGAACGGCCACCTTCAGCCCCGCCTCGGTCAGCATCAGCCCGAAGGCCTCGATGAAAGTTGATTTGCCCACCCCCGGGGTTCCCGAGAGCCCGATGCGCAGCGCCTCGCGCGGGGCCATGGCGCGCAGCGCCTCCAGCAGCGCCACCGCCCGCGCCCGGTGATCGGCGCGCGTGCTCTCCACCAGCGTGACGGCGCGGGCCAGCGCGCGCCGGTCTCCCTCTGCGACGGCCCGGGCGAGGGTTTCGCTGTCTTCGGCCAAGGCTGCCTCCGGAGGAGTTGATCAGGCCGGAGTTTTGTGCCCCTCTCGCCGGGCCATGTCCAGCGCCGCGCCAAAGAGATTTCGTGCCTCCGGCGGGAGTGTTTCAGGAAAGATGAAGCCCTCCCATCCTTTCATCGTTCCCGAAATACTCCGGGGTGAATGCGCCGCAGGCGCAGAGGGGCAGCGCCCCTTGATGCGCTTGTGTCTCGCGCTTGCGGGCGTCCTGACCCTGGCGCCCGCTGCGGTGGCTGCCGAGCGTCATTTCGAACTGCGCATCGCCGGGCTGCCCGCTGCGCGCGTCACGCTGGCCGCGGACGAGACGGACGGTGCCTATGCCGTGGCCGCCCGTATGGTCTCGACCGGGTTTGCGCGCCTCCTCTTCCCGCTCGATTACGAGGCGCGCGCCGAGGGGCGCCGGGCTGATGGCGGTTGGCAGCCGCGCGCCTATGCGGTGGAGGTGCGGCGCGGCGGCGAGGCCTACCGCACCGAGATGGTCTACGAGCGCGGCACGCCGCAGGTGACGCTGCAGCAACCGCCGCGCGACTGGGGGCCGCAGGCGCTCGACCCGGCGACGCAGGCGGATGCGGTGGACCCGCTCACGCTGATCCACGCCATGCTGCGCGATGTGCAGGACGCGGACGCGCTCTGCCGTCTCGATCTGGCGATGTTCGACAGCGCGCGGCGCGCGCATTTCTCGATGCAGGGCCCCGAGGCGGAGGGCGGGGAGATGGTCTGCCACGCGCAGTACCGCCGCGTGGCAGGCTACAGCGAGGCGGATATGGCGCGGCGGCAGGCCTTCGATCTGACCTTCCATTACCGCCCCGCGGCGGACGGGGGCTTCCGTCTGGCCGAGGTGCGGGCGCGGTCGCTCGCCGGTCCGGCGCGGCTGATCCGGCGATGAGCCTGCCCGTCGAGGAGGCCGTCACGCCCCTGCTCGCGGCGCTCGCCGCGCGGGGGCGCGCGGTGCTGCAGGCGCCGCCCGGCGCGGGCAAGACCACGCGCGTGCCGCTCGCGCTGCTGGAGGCCGGGGTGTATCAGGGGCGGCTGGTGATGCTGGAGCCGCGCCGGCTGGCCGCGCGCGCCGCAGCCGAGCGCATGGCCGAGAGCCTGGGCGAGGGCGTGGGCGGCACGGTCGGATACCGCATCCGCGGCGAGAGCCGGGTGGGGCGGCAGACACGCATCGAGGTGGTGACCGAGGGCATCCT
>PHEG01000211.1 GCA_002842835.1 Alphaproteobacteria bacterium HGW-Alphaproteobacteria-2
GCGTTCCGCGCCCGGCACGGCCACCGGCTGCGCATCGCCACGAAATACCACAACCTGGTACGCGAGCATCTGCGTGCCCATGGCGTGGCCGACTACCAGTTGGTGGACAGCCAGGGCGCGACCGAAGGGACGGTGGCGAACCTGACCGCCGAGGCGGTGGCCGATATCACTTCCTCGGGCGAGACGCTGCGCGCCAATCACCTGAAGGTGCTGGCAGGCCCGCCGATCCTGCAAAGCCAGGCGGTGCTCTTCGGCGCGCGCGCGGCCTCGACGGAGGACGCGGCTGCACTGGCGGCCCTGCGCGCCCGGCTCGACTGCACGTCATGAGCCGCCTTCCCCACCCCGCAGGAGCCTGAGCCATCATGGCGCCCTGGGTCATTGCCACCATCGCCGCCGCCTTCCTGCAGAACCTGCGCTTCATGCTGCAGAAGCACCTGCGCGCCACCCGGCTCTCCACCGCAGGGGCGACCTTCGCGCGCTTCGTCTGGGGCGCGCCGCTCGCTGCCCTGATGCTGGCGGGACTCGTGCTCTGGAAGGGCGCGCCGCCGCTGCCCACAGCGGAGTTCTGGTGGATGGGGGTTGCGGGCGGCATCGCGCAGATCCTCGCCACAATGTGCGTGGTGGCGCTCTTCCAGATGCGCGCCTTCACCGTGGGCATCACGCTGAAGAAGACCGAGACGATCCAGACCGCCGCGCTGGGCTTCGTCGTGCTGGGCGAGACGGTGAGCGGTGCCGCGCTCGCCGCGATCCTGCTGGGCGTGCTGGGGGTGATCGTGCTCTCCGATCCACCCACGCCGCAGCCCGGCACGCCCTGGCGGCGGCGCATCTTCAACCGCGGCGCGGGGCTTGGGCTCGCTTCCGGCGCGCTCTTCGCGGTCTCGGCCACCGGCTACCGCGGCGCCTCGCTCGCTGTGGCGAGCGATGATGCGATCCTGCGCGCCGCCGTGACGCTCGCCTATGTCACCGCCACGCAGGCGGTGCTGATGGCGCTCTGGCTCGCCTGGCGCGAGCGCGGCGAGATCGCACGCGTGCTGGCCGCATGGCGGGTGACAGCGCTCGTCGGGCTCGTCTCGGCTCTCGGCAGCCTCTGCTGGTTCACCGCCTTCACGCTGGAGCGCGCGGCGCTGGTCAAGGCCGTGGGACAGGTGGAACTGGTCTTCACCTTCCTCGCCTCGTGGCTGGTGTTCCGCGAGCGCAGCACCGGGCGCGAGATCGCGGGCATCCTGCTGGTGGTGGCGAGCGTGCTGTGGCTGCTCGCCGCCACGCATTGAGGGCGCGGTCAGAGCCGGTCGAACCAGGAGCGCCCGTCCTCGTGGTGGAAAAAGGGCACGCTCTCGGGCGGGCCGCCGCTTTCCACCAGCTCGCTCACCTCGGCCAGCACCACCTCGGTGATGAAGGGCAGGTCGAGCGCGCGCACCTCGGCGAGCGGAGCCCAGTGCAGATGGCTGAGCTCGGATGAGGCATGGGTGAAATCGTCCGGGTCTCCCAGAATCGACTCGGCCTCGACGAGGAAGAAGCGCGCGTCGAAGCGTCGCGGGCGGCCCGGCGGCGTGACGGCACGGAAGATGAACTGCATCCCCGCCGCCGAGGGCGCGACACCACCCGCCACGAAGCCCTGCCAGTCGGCGGGCACCTCTGCCTGCGCCACACCCGCCGCCGGGGCGCCGAGCACGAGCCCCGTCTCCTCCCAGACCTCGCGGATGCCCGCCAGCACCAGCGGCTCGGCCAGGCCCGGGTCGGCCATGGCCCGCAGGCGCGCCATGCAGGCCTCGCCCATCGGCACCGCAAGCCGCATCGCGCTGTCCTGCGCGTCAAGCGCGCCGCCGGGGAAGACGAATTTCGAGGGCATGAAGACCGCCCCCGCGCCGCGCTGGCCCACCAGGATGCGCGGATCCCGCGCGCGGTCGCGCAAGAGGATCATGGTGGCGGCGTCGCGCACCGGGACGTCCGGGGCGGCGGCTCTGGCGGCATCGCTCACGCGGCGGGCTCCGTTGCTGCGGGGCGTGCGGGCGGCTCGGCCTCGCCGAAGCCGTGCATCCGCTTGGCCCATTGCAACCCCACCATCGCGCCTTTGATGCGCGGCAGCAAGTAGAGCGTGAGCGCCGCCGCCGCCACGCAGAAGCCGCTCGCCAGCAACATCGGGTCGGGCTGCCAGGCGATGAAGGTGGCCATCAGCGCGGGCATCAGCAGATGCCCGACGATCAGGATCGTCAGATAGGCAGGGCCGTCGTCGGCGCGCTGGTGCGAGAGATCCTCGTCGCAGACCGGGCAGCGCGGCCGCACCTTCAGATAGCCCGCCATCATGGGGCCGGAGCCCCACGGGAAAATCACCACTCCGGAGCCCCTTGCGCCGGAATGTCGCAAACCCGCGCGACGGAAGCGGCACGCCCGCCCGTGAGAGGAACGAGGCAGCGGCAGGAGCCGCGCCCGAAACACGGGAAAGGATGCGACATGAAACGAGCGACTTCGGTAAGGACGATCGCCCTGCTGGCCACGCTCGGCACCGCGGCGGCCCTGCTGGGCAGCGCGGCGCTGGCCCACGGCCCCGGCGGCGGCCCAGGCAGCGGCGGCATGGGCATGGGCAGCGGCATGATGCGCGACGGCGGCATGATGCAGGGCATGGGCATGGGCGGCGGCATGATGCAGGGCATGGGCATGGGCGGCGGCATGATGCCCCGCTTCGAGGACATGGATGCCGACTCGAACGGGGCCGTGAGCCGCGAGGAACTTCAGGCCTGGCGCGCCGCGCGCTTCGCCGCGATGGACGCAGACGGAGACGGCAAGCTGACGCGCGACGAGATCGTGGCCTTTCACCAAGCCCAGGCCGCCGAGCGCTTCGGCGCAATGGCCGACCGCATGATCGGCCACCAGGACGCCGACGGCGACGGCGCGATCGGCGCCACGGAATTCGGCCGGGTGGACCGCATGGGCATGATGTTCGACCGCATCGACCGCGACGGCGACGGCAACGTCGGCACCGACGAGATCGAGGCCATGCGCGAGCGGCATGATGCGCGGCGTGGCAGCCGGGGTGGTGATGACGGGCGCTGGCAGGGCCACCACGGCTATCACGGCCAGGGCGGCTGGAACCGGAGCGACCGGGATGACGACCGCGACGACAACTGATCGCGGCGGCGCCGGGTGGCGCGGGAGGTTGCAGGTCGCGGACCTCTCGCGCTTGCCGCAGGGTGGTGCAGGCGATAATGACCCGAGGCATGACGGCTCTGCGCTCCCCCCACGCCGATCTCTCCGACGACGCGCTGATGGCGTTGCAGGCGGAAGGCGATGGCGCGGCGGCGGCGGAACTGGCGGTGCGGCATGTGCCGCGCGTGCTCTCGCTCGCGCAGCGGATGCTGGGCGGCGACCGGGCCGAGGCCGAGGACGTGGCGCAGGAGGCGATGCTGCGGCTCTGGCGCGCCGCGCCGGGCTGGGAGCCGGGGCGCGCGCGGCTCTCCACATGGCTCTGGCGGGTTGCGGCGAACCTGAGCACCGACAGGCTGCGACGGCGGCGGCAGGTTGCGCTCGACCAGGTGCCCGAACCCGAGGACGGTGCGCCGGGCGTGGTGGCGCGGCTGATCGCGGCAGACCGGCTGGCGGCGTTGCAGGCGGCACTCGACGCGCTGCCAGAACGCCAGCGGCTGGCGGTGGTGCTGCGCCATATCGAGGGGTCGTCCAACCCCGAGATCGCGGAAGTTCTGGAAACCAGCGTGGAAGCGGTGGAAAGTCTCACCGCCCGCGGGCTCAGGTCGCTGGCGGCGGCCCTGGCAGGGCGGCGCAGCGAGGTAGGATTTGAGGAATGACGCAAAACGGCTTCGAGAAAACCGGGGATGACGCGCTCGACGCCGCCTTCGCGGCGGCGCGCGCGGCGCGGCCTCAGCCTTCGGCAGCGCTGATGGCGGCGATCCGCGCCGATGCCGCGCGCGAGGCAGCGGCGGCGCCCCGTGCGGCACGCCCCCGTCCTGCCCCGGCGCGGGCATCGACTCGACCATGGGCCGGGTTCTGGCGCGCGCTTGGCGGCTGGCCCTCAGCGGGTACGCTCGCCGCGTCGCTCGTGCTCGGTATCGCCATCGGCGGCCAGCAGGCGGTGCCGCTCGCAGGGCTCGACATTCTCGCCCCGGCCTCCGGACCGCTCGACGAGGCCGCCGTGGCCGATCTGCTGCCCGGCATCGACGCATTTCTGACGGAGGGCTGAGATGAGCACCCCAGGCCCCGAATCCGACGGCACATCCAGGAACGGCGGGCGCTGGCTGCGCGTGGCGCTGATCGTCTCGCTGGCGGTCAACCTCGCGCTTCTCGGGGCTATCGGCACACGCTGGGCGGCGCATAACCGGCACTGGTCCGAGCACGGTCGCTGGAGTTCCGGCGAGCGGCTGCCGATCGGCCTCGGCCTCTATGGCCGCGCCCTCGAAGAGGCGGACCGTCGCAGCCTCACCGCCGCCGTCGCAGCAAGGCGTGATGCCTTCACAGGCCACCGTGCCGAGATGCGCCAGCGGATGCAGGGTTTCACCGCCGCACTGCGCGCCGAGCCGTTCGAGCCGCAGGCCGCGCATGATGCGCTGGCCGCGCAGCGCGCCGCGATGGGCGCCTATATCGGCGCCGCGCAGGCGATGCTGATCGAGCATGCCGCAAGCATGGATGCCGCTTCCCGGCGCCGCTTCGCCGACCGGATCGAGGGCGAGCTGGCGCGCCGCGAAGCGCAGCGCGGGCGCAACAGCCAGCGCTGAGGGGCGGCGCGCTTCTCTCGCCCGGCAAGCTCGGCTAGTGTCCGCGGCGCGGGTGGCAGGGCGGGGCGGAATGCGGTTTTCCGACGATCAGGCAGAGGCCTACGACCGGCTGGCCGAGGTGTTCGCTGATGTCGGCGTCGATCTCGCGCGGGGCAGCCTCGCGTTGCCGGGCAAGGGAGCGGGCCCCCGCGTGCTGGCGGTCACGGGCAAGGCCGGCTCCGGCAAGACGGCGCTGCTGGCGGAACTCGTGCGTGCGCTGCGCGCCGCCGGAGTGCAGACCGTCTCTGGCGACTGGGAGGGGCGGCGGCAGCGCGAGCGGCGCAGCTTAGCCGTGCTCGCCCCCACCAACAAGGCGGCGAGCGTGCTGCGCAATCGCGGCGTGCCCGCCACCACCATTCACCGCATCCTCTACACCCCCGTCTATGCGCCGGAATACGAGGCGATCGCCGAATGGCTGGCCGAGGGCGGCACCCGCCCCGCAGTGGAGGGGCTGCCCGGGACAGCGCTCGACCGCGCCGCGGCCTTCTATGCACAGGTGCCGTCGATCCCCGGCGCGCTGGCCGCCGCCGGGTTGCGGGGCTCGGACTTCATCAAGGGCTGG
>PHEG01000212.1 GCA_002842835.1 Alphaproteobacteria bacterium HGW-Alphaproteobacteria-2
GTCTGCCAGCGGCGCAGTGATCTTCTCCAGCACCACCGCATAGGCCCCTGCCCCGGCCACGGCCTGCGCGTCGGCGAGGATCTTCGCCGCGCTCTCGCCACGGCCCTGCACCTTGTAGCCACCCAAAGTGTTGATCGACTGCGGCGTGAGCCCGACATGGGCCATCACCGGCACGCCGCGCGCGACCAGAAAGGCGATGGTCTCGGCCATGTGCTGCCCGCCTTCCAGCTTGACCGCCGCAGCGCCCGTCTCTGCCATCAGACGGCGGGCGTTGCGGAAGGCCTGCGCGGGGCTTTCCTCGTAGCTGCCGAAGGGCATGTCGATTACCAGTTGCGCGCGACTGACCCCGCGCGCCACCGCCTGGCCGTGGAGGATCATCATCTCCATCGTCACGCCCAGCGTGGAGGGCATCCCATGCACCACCATGCCCAGCGAATCGCCCACCAGCGCGATGTCGCAATGCGCATCCACGAGCTTCGCCATGGGCGTGGTGTAGGCGGTCAGCACCACCAGCGGCGTGCCGCCCTTGCGGGCAAGGATGTCAGCAGGGGTGGGGGCGGTTGCGGTCGCGCTGGCGCTCATCCCTCTGGCCTTTCCATGGCTGTCGTCTCCGGGCGCCCTTATAGCGGTCGGCGCGGCGAAGGGAAATCGCCGGTCAGCGCGGCGGGTCCATAACCACGGTGGGGCGCGCGCAGGCGATCATCTCCGCAGAGCAGGGGCGCGCAGCGAGGTCGCGGCCAAGGCAGATGCGCAACTCCGTGACATGTCCGCCGGGGCAGGAGACGATCACCGCTTCCGGCGAGAGGGCCGGGTTGGCCTCGATGAAGGCTTCTTCCACCACATCGGGCGCCAACCGCACCGGGGCCACGAGTCGGCGGAAGACGTCGGGCTGCACAACCGCGTCGTAAGCCCTGCGCGACACCGCAAAATAAGCCTGGGACGAGAGACCCGTGCAACTGCCGTGCTTGCGCCACTGGTGCCAGGCGAGACCGGCACTGCCCATGATGTCGGCCATGGCGCGGGTCTCGGCGCGGCTCGGGGGGGCATGCGGGCTCTGGCAGAACTCCGGCCAGCCGCCCGCCGCGTGCTGCGGCCAGAGCCCGTGCAGCAGGAAGCCGTGGTCGTGGCGGGGGTGGCACTGATCGGCGCCGCGCGCGTCGCCATCGACCGCGCACCAACCCGGCGACCAGGAGAGCGCGAGCACGTAATGGTCGAATGCGCCCGGCTGCCCCGGTTCTGCCCGGGCCATCCCGGCAAGCAGGAGGAACACGACGATCAGCCGCATGAATCACCTTTGCATTGCGCCGGGTGTTGCGTATATACCCCCTGTTTCCCCCGCAATCGAGGAGACGCGCGGCGAAAGCCACCGCCGTCTGGCTGGTGGAGAACACGACGCTCACCTTCCGGCAGATCGCCGATTTCTGCGGCCTGCACGAGCTCGAGGTGCAGGGCATCGCCGATGGCGAGGTGGCCGTGGGCATGAAGGGCTTCGACCCGGTCGCCAACAACCAGCTCGACGCCGAACAGATCCGCCGCGCCGAGGCGGACCCGGGCCACGCACTCAAGCTCAAGCACAACCCCTCCGCGACGGGCGAGGAAAAGCGCCGCGGCCCGCGCTATACCCCGCTCTCGAAGCGGCAGGACCGCCCGGCGGCGATCCTGTGGCTGGTGAAGTTTCACCCCGAGTTGACTGACGCGCAGATCGCCAAGCTGGTGGGCACCACCAAGCCCACGATCCAGTCGATCCGCGAGCGCACACACTGGAACGTCGGCAATATCCAGCCGATCGACCCGGTGGCGCTGGGGCTCTGCAAGCAGACCGAACTCGACGAGGCAGTGCGCAAGGCCGCCAGCAAGAAGTCGCGCGACGGCGAGCTGATGACCGACGAGGAACGCCGCCGCCTGGTCTCTACCGAGCAGTCGCTGGCGATGGAGCCCGAAACCAAGCTGCCGAGCGGCATCTCGGGGCTCGAAACCTTCACGCTGGGTGGCGGGCGCGCTGACACAGGCAAGGATCTGGACGCCGACACCCTGTTCAACCTGCCCGCGGGCGGGAGCGACGACGAGGATGACGACGAAGACGCCGCGCGCCGGCGGCGCTGAACCGGCGGCTCAGTGCGCGGAGGCCACCACCGCATCGAGGATCGAGCGGCCACCGTCCACGCCCAGAACCTGCCCGGTGATGAAACCCGCGGACTCCGAAGCGAGAAACAGCACCGCCTCGGCGACCTCCGAGGCGGCGGCGATGCGCCCGAGCGGCGTGGCCGCAACGATCGCATCGCGCAGCCCCTTCTGCTCGCGCAGCGCCTCCTGAAGGCTGCTGCTCATCACGCTGCCGAACGCGACGGCGTTCACCCGGATGCGCTGCGCCGCCAGCGCCACGGCAAGCGAGCGCGTCGCCTGGTCGAGCGCCGCGCAACTGACCGAATAGGCCAGAAGATCGGGGCGCGTGCGCTGCGCGGCGATCGACGAGAGGTTGACGATCGCGCCAGCCTGCCCCTCCTCGCGGCCCTCTTCCTCGGCCTGACGGATCATGCGCGCGGCGACGAGTTGAGAAAGCCTGAGTGCTGTGAGGAAGTTCTGATCGATCAGTAGATCCATCGACTCGTCGGCGCGGTCGAGCGGGTCTGTGGCGATCACCTGGCGGCTTGCGTTCACCAGGATGTCCACCCGGTCGAAGGCGTCGAGCGTGGCGGAGAGCAGGTTCGCCTGTGCCAGCTTCTCGCGCAGATCGCCCGCGAAGGCGCGCACCGTGGCGGCATCGGCGTCCAGCTTGCCGACTTCGCTCTTCAGCCCCTTCTCGTCGCGATCGGCAAACATCACGTTCGCCCCCGCCTCGACGAAACGCCGCGCGATGGCAAGCCCGATGCCGCTGGCCGCGCCGGTGACGATCGCGGTCTTGCCCGCAACGGATATGCTCACCGCCCTCTCCCCCGACTGGTGCGCGCCACGCCGCGGCGCGCCCCGTGATCCACCGCCCTGCGCATGGCCGCGACCGGCTTGCGGGCGCGGAACACCTTGAACCCACCGATATCGGCGATGCGCGTGACCTCGCCGAAAACCTCTCCCAGCGACCCTTCATAGGGCAGATGACGGTTGGCCACCATCCAGAAGCTTCCCCCTGGCGCCAACGCCGCCGCAGCGCTCTGGATGAAGGCGCGCCCCAAACCGGGATCGGCCGCGCGGCCCGAATGAAAGGGCGGGTTGCAGACAACCGCATCGCACACCGGCCCCGGCCGCCAGCGCGTCGCATCCGCCCACAGGAAGGCGGCCCGGGGGTCGAGGACATTGGCGCGCGCATCATCGAGCGCCAGCGCGTCGGCCTCCACCAGATCGAGCCGGGTGACCCCCGGGCTGGCGAGAATCGCCGCTGCCAGTGTGCCCGCACCCGCCCCCAGATCAGCGACATGCCCCTTGAGATCGCGTGGCAGGAGATCGGCGAGCAGCAGGCTCCCCCTGTCCGGCCCGTCGGCGGAGAAGCCACCCGGGCGGCGGATAAGCCCGTCGGGCCCGCATCGCGAGCGCGCAGCCTCGGCCCAGTCGGTCACGGCCTGCGGCAGCGTCTCGGGGCGCACAACCGCGAAGAGCTTGCCATGCCCCTGCGACAGCGGCTCGCCCACCGCAAGCACCCTGCGGCAGGCGGCGAGGATCCCCTCGATGCCGTCTCCCTTCTGCCCGTCGATCAGCACCGCTGCGCCCGGAGGCACCGCAGCGAGCGCCTCGGCAACCTGGCCCAGCGTCGCCGCACGGGACCGCCCGGCACGGACATGAGCGAGCGCATAGGGCGGCGCGGCGTGCGTATCTGTGGCAACCCCGAGTGCACAGAGCGCGTCATGCAGCGGGCGCAGGGGCTGAATGGCATGCAGCCGTGCCACCGGCAGCACCATATCTTCGGGCCGGGCGTTCCACATGGCGACACGCCCCGCATCGGGAAGCGCGACCATTCCGGCGTCGAGCGCGCGCTGGTTGCGCCGCGCGAAATCCATCACCTGGGCCACCTTGGTCTCGGCGATCTCGTAGGCGAAGACACCCACGACAGCCACCCCCTTCTTGTGCACGGTCAACATGATCTCCACGGCATGGGAATAGCTGAGGCCGAAGAAGCGTTCGAGCACATGCACCACGAACTCCATCGGCGTGTAATCGTCGTTGAGAAGCAGCACCTTATAGAGCGGGGGCCGCGCCGTACGCGCGCGCGGGCGGGTGATCACCGAAGTTTCGGTTCGCCCGTTGCCGTCATCTCCCGACGAATTTGACGGGGGCCTGCCCACGCTCTTGCGCCTCCTCTCATGCTGCCGAATCCGAAAGAAATATATAGCGGCAGCATTACCCGTGAAAAGGGCCTGCCCCCGGCACAGGCGTCCGCGCCTGCGGGCCGCCGACGCATTCTTGACAGCGCGCCGATACGTCATGTCGCCCCTGGGGGCAAGCGAGGACGCAATATCTGCCCTGTCTGAAGTTTCGCGCAAAAGTCGTTGAAAACAAATCTTTTCGGCAATTGGCAGCTATGCTAGGCTGCGGCAGCGGAGAAAACAGAACATCCGCAGGCAGGCAAACACGGAACGAGAGGCGACATGGCGGCGATTTTGCGCGCGCTGGGCGTTGCCCTATGCCGCGATGGTGATGGATGCGCGAAGCGGCGAGGTTCTGCATGCGCAGAACGCCGACACGCCGCTGCACCCGGCATCTCTGACCAAGATGATGACGCTCTACGTCACCTTCGAGGCGATCGAGAACGGCGAGATCAGTGCCGACACGCTGGTCTCAGTCTCTCGCGCCGCCGCCGACCAGCCACCTTCCAAACTGGGCCTTCGCGCCGGGCAGCGCATCGCCCTGCGTCATCTGATACGCGCATCGGCGGTGCGCTCGGCCAACGACGCGGCCCATGCGCTGGCCGAGGCGATCGAGGGCAGCGTGCCTGCCTTTGCCGCGCGGATGAACCGCACGGCCCTCGCCCTGGGCATGACCCGGACCCATTTCAAGAATCCGCACGGACTGACCCAGGGCGGCCATGTCTCGACCGCGCGCGACATGACGCTGCTGGGCCGTGCGCTCTTTCACCACTACCCTGCCTACTACCATCTCTTCTCGCGCGAGGTGATTGACGCGGGCGGGCGCACCGTTCGCAACACGAACCGTGCGCTTCTCGGCGCCTACGCGGGGGCCGACGGCATCAAGACGGGCTATACCCGCGCCGCGGGCTTCAACCTCGTCGCCTCGGCCGAACGCGGGAACAAGCGGGTGATCGCCACGGTATTCGGCGGGCGCTCATCGACATGGCGTAACCAGCGAGTGGCCGAACTGCTCGATCTGGGCTTCGAGAAGTCGCGCGGCCGGGTCGCACTGGCAATGCCGCCGCGCCCGCCCTACAGCGGTTCGCAACGCGCCGTCGCCATTGCCGCAGCGCATGTGGTGGCGAGCCCGGTCGTCGCGCGCAGCCCGCGCCCGCGCGCGCGCCCCGAGGTGCCGACAGCCATGGCTGCTGCTCCCGACACCATCGAAGCGGTCGTGATTGCCGAGGCCGTCGCCGCCGCCACGACACCCCCCCCGGCGACCGCACCGGCGACAAGTGTCGCCGCCGCCCCCCCACCCCGGGCGCGCCCCGAGGGGCTGCTGCCCGAACAGCGGGTCGCCGGGGCCGACACCGGAGATGAACTGACCGGAACCGAGGTAACAGTGGAGACCGCGGAGGCCGCGCCTGTCGAAGTGGCCGACGCCGAGCCGATCGAACCGGCTTATGCAGAGCCGCGCATCGTGACGCGCAAGTCGGCGGCCAACGGCAAGCTCTGGGCCGTCAGCCTCGGCACCCAGCCCTCGCAGTATCACGCCGATACGCTTCTCTTGCAGACCGCGCTGCGCGAGGTGGGCACTCTGGCCGAAGCGCCGCGCAAGGTGAACCGCCGTGCGGGCGGCTTCGAGGCCGAATTCGTCGGGCTATCGGAGATCGACGCGCTGCGCGCCTGTGCAAGGCTGGCCGCCGGTGGCGTGGCTTGTTCGGTCACCGGCCCCTGACACGGGGCGCACGGCGTCAGTCCTCGCGCGGGTGCTCGTCATAGTCGGTGCGCAGAATGCGCTCCGCATCGCCCTGCGGATCGTCGAACTGGCGTGTCTTCACCGACCAGACGAAAGCTGCCAGACCGAGACCGCCGAGGAAGAGCGACACGGGGATGAGAAAGGCGAGGATGTCCATTCCTAGGCCTCCGCCGCCGGTGTGCTCGACAGGCCGCGGGGCGGGACCGCGTGGCCAGGCCGCCCAGGGGCGGATGCCACACCCGCCACCGCAGATCCACGCAGCAGGCGCAGCGCGTTGAGCGAGACCGAGATCGACGAGGCCGACATCGCCAGCGCTGCGGCGAAAGGCGTCACCAGACCGGCCAGCGCGATGGGCACGGCGACGGCATTGTAGACCCAGGAGATGGCAAAGTTCTCGGAAATCCGCGCCCGCGCCCGGCGCGCGGTCGCCAGGCAGTCGGCCAGCGCGTCGAGCCGCTGGCCGAGGATCACGATATCCGAGGCCACGCGCGCCACATCGAGCGCCGAGCCCGGCGCCGCCGAGACATGCGCAGCCGCCAGCGCGCCGGTGTCGTTGAGCCCGTCGCCCACCATCAGCACCCGCGCACCTGCCACCGAGAGTGCCTCCACCTCGGCCAGCTTCTCCTCGGGCGTCAGCGCGGCACGCCACTCGGCGATGCCGATCCGGGCCGCCGTCTGCGCCACCGCACCCCGGCTGTCGCCGGAGAAGAGTAGCACCCGGCAACCCGCCGCAACGAGCGCGGCCACCGTCTCGGCAGCGCCTGGGCGCGGGCGGTCGGTGAAGGTGTAGGCGCGCAGCGGTTGTCCCTGCACGGCGAGCCAGGTGGCGGTGCGGTCCGTCCCGGCCCCGGCGTCGGTGCCCGCCCAGGCGGCGCGACCGAGCCGCAGCCGCTGGCCCTGCCAGAGCCCCTCCACACCATGCCCCGGCACCTCGCGCAGCGCCGTGACCACCGCGGGTTCCACCCCTTCCGTCTCGGCGGCCTGCCGCAGCGCCTGCGCCAGCGGATGCGACGAGCCGCGCGCCAGCCCGGCGGCCAGCGCCAGCGCTTCCGCGCCATGTTCGAGCGGCGCATCGGCCTCGGGCAGGCCGAGGGTCAGCGTGCCCGTCTTGTCGAAGACCACCGTATCGACCTCGGCCAGCCGCTCCAGCGCGGTGCCCGATTTCAGCAGCACCCCCGCGCGGTAGAGCCGCCCCGAGGCCGCGGTCACAACCGCGGGCACGGCGAGCCCCAGCGCGCAGGGGCATGTGATGATGAGCGTGGCGATGGCGACGTTGACGGCAGTGCGCAGATCGCCCGACCAGACCATCCAGCCCGCGAAGGCGACGAAGCCGAGGACGAACACACCCGGCGCATAGGCTCGTGCGGCGCGGTCGGCTAGCGACGTGTAGCGGTTCCTCGCGGTCTCGGCGAGGGCGACAAGGTTGGCAATGCGGTGCAGTCGCGTATCTTCCCCGCGCGCCGTCACCCGCACGGTCAGCACGCCGGTGAGGTTGACCTCGCCCGCGCTCACCTCGGCCCCCGGCCCGGCAAAGACGGGCAGGCTCTCGCCCGTCAGCGCCGCGCGGTCGATCTCGGTCTCGCCGACCTCGATTACTCCATCCACC
>PHEG01000213.1 GCA_002842835.1 Alphaproteobacteria bacterium HGW-Alphaproteobacteria-2
GCGTGCGCCTGCTAGAGACGCGGACGAATTTTTCGGTTTTCGAGGAGACAGCGAGATGGCAGACGAAACCGGCAATGGCGCCGCCCCCGCACAGCAGCCCCCGCGCATGCAGGTCCTTGGCCAGTTCGTGCGCGATCTGTCCTTCGAGAATGTCGCGGCACAGAAGCGCATCGCCGGGCAGGTTCAGCCCGAGATCACCGTGCAGGTGGGGCTCGACGCGCAGAAGCGCGAGCAGGCGAACCAGTATGACGTGATTCTGAAGCTCACGCTCTCGGCCAAGGGGGCGGAGCAGGCGCAGATCTTCCTGATGGAACTCGAATACGGCGGCATCTTCCTTGTCGAGAACGTGCCGGAAGACCAGCTTCACCCCTTCCTGCTGATCGAATGCCCGCGGATGCTCTACCCCTTCGTCCGGCGGATCGTCAGCGACATCACCCGGGATGGCGGCTATCCGCCGCTCAATCTCGACAACATCGACTTCCTGCAACTCTATCGCCAGCAGGTGCTTCAGCGTCAGCAGACGGCGCAAGCCGGGGCGAAGCCGGTCTCCTAGGCTTCTTCCCCGGCAGGCCAGAGGAGGCCCGGTCCGAGCCGGGCGGCGAAGGCCTCGTGCGCCGCGCGCTCTGCCGGGGTCAGCCGGGGCGCCAATGGATTCGGACGCGGGCCCGGGCGCCAGGCACTCTCCTCCGACCCCGGGCCGCGGGGGGAGACCTGCGCGGTCGCCGCGCCCGGGACAGGCCCGGCAAGACCCAGCCCGGGCTGTCGCCCGCCGCGCAGTTCGAGATAGACCTCCGCCAGAAGCTGCGCGTCGAGCAGTGCGCCGTGCAGACTGCGTCCCGAATTGTCGATGCCGAACCGACGGCAGAGCGCGTCGAGCGAATTGCCCGCCCCGGGGAAGCGGCGACGCGCGATTTCGAGCGTGTCGATGGCGCGCGCTTCAGGAAGCAGCGCCAACCCCCGGGCGGCGAACTCGGCATTGAGAAAACGCATGTCGAAGGCGGCGTTGTGGATAACGAGACGGGCATCGCCGAGAAAATCGAGAAGCTCGGCCACACGCTCGGCGAAGTGCGGCTGGGCGGCCAGAAAGTCGTCGCCGAGCCCGTGAATGGCGAAGGCTTCGGGGGGCATCGGGCGATCGGGGTTGAAATAGGCGTGGAACTGCCGCCCCGTGGCGATGTGGTTGACGAGCTCGACGGCACCGATCTCGACGATGCGGTGGCCCTCGGCCGGGTCGAGGCCGGTGGTTTCGGTATCGAGCACGATTTCACGCATCCTTCGGGGCTCCTGTGGCGAAGGCTCCGGGGGCAAGGCGCTCGATGAGCGCGTGCACCGCGGCGCGGGTCTGTTCTGGCGTCCTGGTCTCGATCACGTGGTCGGCGCGGCGGCATTTTTCGGCGTCTGGCAGCTGTCGCGAGAGGATGTGCGCGAAGTCGGCCTCGGTCATGCCCGGACGGGCGAGAACGCGACGGCGCTGTTCGCTCGCGGACGCCGTGACCACGAGTACCGCGTCGAGCGCCTGCTCGGCGCCGGTCTCGTAGAGAAGCGGGATATCGAGCACGACCAGCGGCACACCGGCTCCGGCGGCGCGGGCGATGAACGCCGCGCGGTCGGCGGCGACGAGTGGATGTACCACAGCCTCGATCCGGGGCAGGAGAGCCGGGTCCGCCGCAATCGCCGCGCGCAGGCGGGCCCTGTCCACCCCGAGCGGGCCGACGGCCACGGGACAGAGCCGGGCAACGTGAGCGAGAGCCTCGCCTCCCGGTGCGTAGAGCCCGTGCACGGCCGCATCGGCATCCCAGACCGGCACGCCGGCCTCGCGGAAGTATGCGGCCGTCGTGGATTTGCCCATGCCGATCGACCCGGTGAGGCCGAGCCGGAAGGGACGGGAAGGCCGGGCGACACTCATGGCGCCAGAACCGCGGCGCGCAGGGCCTCATCGACCTCCGGACGGCGGCCGAACCAGCGCTCGAAGCCCGGAACGGCCTGGTGGAGCAGCATGCCCAGGCCGTCCACCACCGGATTGCCGCGCGCCCGGGCAGCGGCGAGGAGCGGCGTCTCCAGCGGGACATACACGATGTCGCACACCGGCGAGGCGGTCGGGAGGCCGTCAAGCGCGATGTCGAGCGGCGGCTGCCCGGCCATGCCCAGCGAGGTCGCGTTGACCAGAAGTCCAGCCTGGGAGAGCGATTCGGGTGCCGCGCTCCAGGGCAGAGGCCGGACACGGGGGCCGTAGTGCTGCGCCACCTCCTCGGCGCGTGCCGGAGACCGGTTGAGAAGCCGCAATTCGGGCACGCCAGCTTCGAGCAATGCATCCACGATGGCGCGTGCGGCGCCCCCCGCACCGAGAACGGAGGCCGGGGCCTCGCCGGGCCGCCATCCGGGACAGGCGGACCGCAGGCTGGAAAGGAAGCCCTCGGCATCGGTGTTGTCTGCGTCGATGCTTCCGTCTGCGGCGAAGGTGAGGGTATTGGCGGCACCGATTCTCCGGGCCCGGGGAGTTGCGCGGCTGGCGAGCGCCAGCGCGGCTTCCTTGTGAGGCAGGGTGACGTTCACTCCCACAAAGCCGATACGCGGCAGCAGGCGCAATGTCTCGGCCAGATCAGGGGCGCGAACATGGAGCGGCACATAGGCCCCGGATATGGCGTAACGGGCGAGCCAATGGCCATGGAGCATCGGCGAGCGGCTGTGGCCGACCGGGTCGCCGATAACGGCGGCTAGGCGATAGGTCCTGCGCTCCCCTGTCATGGCGCAAGCAGTCCGCGGTCGATGAGATGGTTGAGCAGGGGCAGCAAGGGCAGGCCCATCACCGTGAAGAAATCACCATCGATCGCCGTGAAGAGGCGAAGCCCCGGACCTTCGACATGATAGGCCCCGACGGAACCGAGGATGGCGCCGCCCGCGCGGGAAAGATGCTCCTCGATGGCAGCCTGGTCGAGACGGCGCATGGTGAGCCGGGCAGTGGAGACATGGCGCCAGACCGCGCTGCCGTCCTCCGCCAGCACGGCAGCGCTGTGAAGCAGATGGCTGCGACCCTGAAGCGCCTCGAGTTGTCGCGCTGCCTCGGCCATGTCGGCGGGCTTGGAGAAGATCGCACCGTCGCACTCGAGCGTCTGGTCGCCACCGAGTACAAGGCGGCCCGGGCGACGAAGCGAAAGTTTCAGCGCCTTGGCTTCGCTGCTTCCAGAAGCCGCCGCCGCGCGAAAGATGTCGAGGCGAGAAGTATGGCTGCGCACATGCGGGAACCCTGTGGAGAACTGACGGCAAGAACGGGGCTGCCGGTGGAAGGATGCCGCGGACCGGCGCCGAACCACAAGGGGGTCTCGAACGGGCCTGGCTAGGAGCGCTTTTGTCCCGCTGCGCACGGGCCGACCCGAGCTGTGGAGAATGTAAGGGATCCTTCGGAAAGACGGCTTCTATACCCTGATCTCAACATGGTATTTCATTGCCGCCTTTCTGTTAATTATCTATGGAAATCAATAGCTCAGTGATGTCTGTGGGGGTTTCCATGGGACAGTGGAAAAATAGCCCCGCTTGTGAGCAAAAATGCGCCGTCGCCGTGGAGAAGTCTGAGAAACAGGCTATACCCGCAATCCACAGGACAACAACCTCATCCTCATTCTCTTTTTTCATTTATATTGATAGGGAACAGAAAAACCTTGCGGAGTAAGGCATGCACGAGATTTTGACTGCGCTTTATCCCTGGATCAAGGCGCTGCATGTGATTTCGGTGCTCGCCTGGATGGCAGGGCTTTTCTATCTTCCGCGGCTTTATGTCTACCACGTCGAGACCCGGGAGAAGGGGGCAGAGTTTGGTGCACTCTTCGAGGTGATGGAACGGCGGTTACTCAAGGCGATCATGACCCCTGCAATGATATCTGCATGGTTCTTCGGCCTGTTGCTGGTGGCAACGCCAGGAGTGGTGGACTGGGGAGCATCCTGGGCGTGGGCAAAGGCCATTTGCGTGATCTCGATGAGTGCCTTTCACATCTGGCTTGCGCGCGAGCGCCTGCGTCTCGCCGAGGGGCGCAGCCGGGTCACATCCCGCGGCTGGCGCATGGCCAATGAGGTGCCGACGCTTCTGATGATCGTGATCGTGTTTGCGGTGTTCCTGCGATTCTGATGTTAGGTTTGACAGGGGCGCCCGGGAGGGTGTATCGGGCGCTGCGCGACCATCCGGTCGCAGGTCGATCCTGGCAGTCCGCGAATGGCGTGCCGGTGGTCTGCCGTGAATCCCCCGATAAGCGACTGTCCAGAGGCGTTGCATGACCAGAAGTGAGAAACTTTTACTGTCTGAACTCAAGGCGTTGAGCCCGGCAGAACTGCTTGCGATGGCTGAGTCTCTCGATATCGAGGGAGCCTCGACAATGCGCAAGGGCGAGATGATGTTCTCGATCCTGAAAGAGCGGGCGGAGGAAGGTTGGGAAATTGTCGGGGACGGTGTTCTTGAGGTGATGCAGGACGGTTTCGGGTTTCTGCGTTCGCCGGAAGCGAATTACCTGCCCGGACCGGATGATATCTATGCCAGCCCGGAACTGATACGACAGCATGCGTTGCGAACCGGCGACACGGTCGAGGGCCAGATCCAGGCGCCGCGCGACCAGGAGCGTTATTTCGCGCTCAGCAAGGTCGTCAAGATCAACTTTACCGATCCTGAAGCGGCACGCCACAAGGTCCATTTCGACAATCTCACGCCGCTTTATCCCGACGAGCGTCTCTCCATGGAGATCGACGATCCGACGGTGAAGGACCGCTCTGCGCGGATCATCGATCTGGTCGCGCCGATCGGCAAGGGACAGCGTTCACTCATCGTGGCACCGCCGCGGACCGGCAAGACGATGATCTTGCAGAACATCGCACACTCGATCGAGCGCAACCACCCGGAGTGCTATCTGATCGTTCTGCTGATCGACGAGCGCCCCGAGGAAGTGACCGACATGCAGCGCAGTGTGAAGGGCGAGGTGGTTTCCTCGACCTTCGACGAGCCGGCGACGCGGCATGTGGCTGTTGCCGAGATGGTAATCGAGAAGGCGAAACGTCTGGTCGAGCACAAGCGGGACGTCGTGATCCTGCTCGATTCGATTACCCGTCTCGGCCGGGCCTACAACACGGTGGTCCCATCGTCGGGCAAGGTTCTGACCGGCGGTGTGGATGCGAACGCCCTGCAACGACCGAAGCGCTTCTTCGGCGCGGCGCGCAACATCGAGGAGGGTGGGTCGCTCACGATTATCGCCACTGCCCTGGTCGAGACAGGGTCGCGCATGGACGAGGTGATCTTCGAGGAGTTCAAGGGTACGGGCAATTCCGAACTGGTGCTCGATCGCAAGGTTTCC
>PHEG01000214.1 GCA_002842835.1 Alphaproteobacteria bacterium HGW-Alphaproteobacteria-2
TGGCCCTTGCTGGGCGAAGTTCCCAAGGTCGAGACCCTGCTGGGCGGCGCGCTGGCGCTTGCCGGGGTGATCGTTGTCAACAGCAGGGGCCGGACGCGCGGCTGATGGCGCGACAGTCCGACCGAGCAGTCGCGGGATTCGGTTCCATTGACTCCATCCTTCCAAAAGTCGGGGCCTTCGGGAAACCCGGTGCGTTTCACTCTGGGATATTGTCCACCAGCACCCGAAAGCATCGTCCCGATAGACCAGAGACCGACAATGCACTAACATTCAAACCGGACCACCCGATGGGGGCAGTCCAATCCCGGAGCCCCCGTTCGACTCGGCGACAGGCGGCCTCGGTGCCGTCGCGGCGAAAGAGAATGTCCGATTGCAGCAAGACCCGCACCGCCCCGCCGCCATGATTCAGGCCAGCCCTCTGCTCTTACCGTTCCGCAGAGCCGTGTGTCAGGCCTCGGTAAATTTCCGGACGAAATCGCTGGCGGGTTTCGCGCGGATCTCGGCGGGCTTGCCGACCTGCTCGATGCGGCCCATCGACATCACCACGACGAGATCGGCGATCTCCATGGCTTCCGCCTGATCGTGTGTGACGAAGACCGTGGTCAGGCCGGTGCGGTCGTGGATCTCGCGCAGGCCCTGGCGCAGCTCCTTGCGTACCTTGGCGTCGAGTGCGCCGAAGGGCTCGTCGAGCAGCAGCATCCGCGGCTCGATCGCCAGCGCGCGTGCGAGCGCCACGCGCTGGCGCTGACCGCCCGAGAGCTGGTTGGGGTAGCGCGCGCCGATGTCCGGCAGCTGGATGAGGTCGAGCAGACGGTTCACGCGACGCCCGATCTCGGCCTCGGTCGGGCGTTCGCGGCGTTTGCGGGCACGCAATCCGTAGGCCACGTTCTCGAACACCGTCATGTGCTTGAAGAGCGCGTAATGCTGGAACACGAAGCCCGCGCGGCGTTCCTGCACCGAAAGCCCGGTGGCGTCCTGCCCGTCAAAGAGCACGCGCCCAGATGTCGGGAATTCCAGCCCGCCGAGGACCCGCAGCAGCGTCGTCTTGCCCGACCCCGACGGGCCGAGCAACGCAATAAGCGCGCCCGAGGGGATGGCGAGCGAGACCGGATGCAGCGCGCGCTCGGTGCCGAATTCCTTGGCCAGTTCGTCGATCTCGATATGCATGGGGGCTCCTCTCAGTGACGGCGGGTGGCGGCCAGCAGGTCCGCGTGGCGCCATTCGAGCGCGGATTTCAGGGTGAGGGTGACCAGCGCCAGAAGTGCCAGCAAAGCCGCGAGAGAGAAGGCCGCGACCGAGAGATATTCGTTGTAGAACATCTCGATCATGATCGGCATGGTGGTGGTCTCGCCCCGGATCTTGCCCGAGATGACCGCGACCGCACCAAACTCTCCCATGGCGCGCGCGTTGCACAGAAGCACGCCGTAAAGCAGCGCCCAGCGGATATTGGGCAGGGTCACGGTAAAGAAGACGCGCCAGCCGCTTGCCCCCAACGTCAGCGCCACCTCTTCCTCGGCGCGGCCCTGCTCGATCATCACCGGGATCAACTCGCGCGCCACAAAGGGGAAGGTCACGAACATCGTGGCCAGCACGATGCCCGGAAAGGCGAAGACGATCTTGAGGTCATTGGCCACCAGCCACGCTCCAAGCGACGAATTGACGCCGAAAAGCAGCACCAGCGCCAGCCCCGCCACTACCGGCGAGACCGAGAACGGCAGATCGATGAGCGTGATCAGGAACGCCTTCCCGCGAAAGTCGAACTTGGTGATCGCCCAGGCGGCGGCGATGCCGAACACTGCGTTCAAGGGCACGGCAATGGCTGCCACGATCAGCGTGAGCCGGATGGCCGACTGCGCATCGGCCGAGGCGAACGCCTCCAGCGATGCCGCCCAGCCTTGCCGCAGCGCCTCGGCGAAGACGGCGATAAGTGGCGCGAAAAGCAACACCGCGATCAGCGCCAGGACAGTGGCGATCACCACACCACGCACAAGACGCGGTTCGGTCGTGACGGATTCGGCCCGGATCAAGGTGATGTCAGACAAGGCCGATCCTCCGTCTGCTCCAGATTTGCACAAGGTTGATCGCCAGCAGCATCGCGAATGAAATCAGCAGCATGGCGATGCCGATCGCGGCGGCGGCGTCGTAATTGTATTCCTCCAGCCGGATCACGATCAGCAAGGGCGCGATCTCGGTCAGGTTGGGGATGTTGCCGGCGATGAAGATGACCGAACCGTATTCGCCGACCGAGCGCGCCAGGGCCAGCGCAAAGCCCGTGAGGGCCGCAGGCGCCAGCGTCGGCAGGACCACCCGGCGCAGCGTATAGGCCCGGCGCGCACCCAGCGTGGCGCTGACCTCCTCGACCTCGCGCTCCAGTTCCTCGATCACCGGTTGCACCGTGCGCACGACGAAGGGCAGGCCGATGAAGATGAGGGCCATCCAGATACCCAGTTCGGTATAGGCGACCTTGATGCCGAGGGGGGCCAGAACCTGACCAAACACTCCATTCGGGGCATAAAGCGCCGTCAGCGCGATACCCGCCACCGCCGTCGGCAAGGCAAAGGGCAGGTCAACCGCCGCATCGACCAGTTTGCGCCCCCAGAAGCGGTAGCGCACCAGAACCCAGGCCAGAATCAGCCCGAATGCGAGATTGAAAAGCGACGCGATCAGCGCCGCGCGGAACGACAGCGACAATGCCGACCAGATGCGGCGCGAATTCACCATATCCCACAGATCGGCGGGGCCGATCATCAGGCCCCGGCCCAAAAGCGCCCCGATGGGAAGAAGGACCACGATGGACAAGATCGCCATCATGATCCCGAAGCTCAGCCCAAACCCCGGCAGGGGAGAGGGCGAGCGAAGGATGCTCGCCCTCATGCCTTATTCCTTGTAAATCTGGTCGAACACGCCGCCATCGCCGAAATACTCGGGCTGCACCTTGGGCCAGCCGCCGAAATCGTTGATGCCTACCAGCGCAACCTCGGGGAAGCGCGCGGCGTCCTCGGGGTTGGCCTTGGACGTATCCCAGGCACGATAGAAGTGCTTGAGCGCCAGCGCCTGCGCCTCGGGGCTATAGAGATGCTCGAGATAGGCCTCGGCCGCCGCGCGCTGCGCATCCGACTTGATGTTGCCATCGACCAGCGTCACCGGAGGCTCGGCCAGGATCGAAACG
>PHEG01000215.1 GCA_002842835.1 Alphaproteobacteria bacterium HGW-Alphaproteobacteria-2
GAGCGCCGAGGTCGGCTCGTCGAGCACCAGAAGGCGCGGACGCAGGATCATCGCTCGTGCAATGGCGATGCGCTGGCGCTGGCCGCCCGAGAATTCGTGCGGGTAGCGGTCCATCAGTGCAGGGTCGAGGCCCACCTCCTGCATGACCTCGGCCACCAGCTCGCGCTGGTTCCGCCCCGGGTCCACCTGGTGCACAGTGAGCCCCTCGGCCACGATCTGCGCAATCGACATGCGCGGCGAGAGCGAGCCGAACGGATCCTGGAAGACGATCTGCATGCCGCGCCGCAAGGGGCGCAGCGCCTTCGACTTCCAGCCCTGGATGTCGTGTCCCTGAAAGACGATGCGCCCCTGCGAGGAGACAAGCCGCATGATGGCAAGCGCGAGCGTAGTCTTGCCAGAACCGCTTTCGCCTACGATGCCCAACGTTTCGCCCGTGCGCACGGCGATATCGGCCGCGTTCACCGCCTTCACATGGCCCACGGTGCGGCGCATCAGCCCGCGCTGGATGGGAAACCACACCCGCAGTCCTTCGGTACGCACCACTTCCTCGGCCTTCGTCGGCACGGGGCCCGGCGTGCCCTTCGGTTCGGCGGCCAGCAGCTTCGTGGTGTAGGGATGTTTCGGTGCGGCGAAGATGTCGACTGTCGCCCCCTGTTCGACGATCTCGCCGCCCTGCATCACCGCCACCCGGTCGGCCATGCGTCGCACGATGCCGAGATCGTGGGTGATGAACAGCATGCTCAATCCTTCAGCGCGCTTCAACTCGGCCAGAAGGTCGAGAATCTGCGCCTGGATCGACACGTCGAGCGCGGTGGTCGGCTCGTCGGCGATCAGCAGCTTCGGCCGGTTGGCCAGCGCCATGGCGATCATCACCCGCTGGCGCTGCCCGCCCGAGAGCTGATGCGGATAGGCCCCCAGCCGGCTCTCGGCCTCGCGGATACCAACCTTGTGGAGAAGCTCCAGGATGCGCTGCCGCGCGGCCGCGCCCGAAAGCCCCTGGTGGATGGCAAGGCTCTCGCCGATCTGCTTCTCCACAGTGTGCAGCGGGTTGAGGCTGGTCATCGGCTCCTGGAATATGAAGCTGATGTCGTTGCCGCGAACGCGCCTCAGCGTCGCATCCGATGCGCCCACCATCTCGGTGCCCTCGTAGCGCACAGAACCGCTGATGGTTGCGCTGGGCGGCAACAGACCCAAAGTGGAAAGCGCCGTCACCGACTTGCCCGAGCCGCTCTCCCCCACAAGAGCGAACGTCTCGCTCTGGCCTACCGAAAAGCCGATGCCGCGCACCGCCTGCGTTTCGGCACCATCCTGGCGAAACGTGACCGACAGGCCCGAGACCTCGAGCAATGCCCCGCTCATTGAAAGGTCTTCCGTGGGTCGAAGGCGTCACGCACGCCCTCGAAGACGAACACCAGCAGCGAAAGCATGATGGCGAAGGTGAAGAAGGCGGTGAAGCCAAGCCATGGCGCCTGAAGGTTCTGCTTGGCCTGAAGTGTCAGTTCGCCCAGCGAGGGTGCCGATGAGGGCAGGCCAAAACCCAGGAAATCGAGCGTGGCCAGGAGCGCTATGGTGCCGGTGACGATGAAGGGCAGGAAGGTGAGCGTGGCGACCATCGCGTTGGGCAGCACATGGCGGAACATGATGGTGGCATTGCCCACCCCCAGCGCCCGCGCCGCGCGCACATACTCGAAATTGCGCGCACGCAGGAATTCGGCGCGCACCACGCCCACCAGTGCCGTCCAGCCGAAAAGCGTGGTGAGAAAGACCAGCAGCCAGAAACTTCGCTCCAGGATCGCGAAGACGATGATGATGATGTAAAGCTGCGGCGTAGCCTGCCATATCTCGATCATTCGCTGGAAGATGAGGTCGAGCCAGCCGCCGAAATAGCCCTGCACCGCCCCCGCCGCGATACCAACGAGGGAGGTGAGCACGGTGACGACCAGGGTGAAGAAGATCGACAGCCGGAAGCCGTAGATCACGCGGGCGAGGACGTCGCGTGCCGTGTCGTCGGTGCCGAGCCAGTGATTGGCATCCGGCGCCGAGGGGGCAGGCCCGGCCAGATCGTTCGAAATCGTGTCGTAGGAATAGCGGATCGGTGGCCAGATCATCCAGCCGCGTTCCAGCGCTTGCCCGGCGAAGGTGCCGCCTGCGGCCTCGGCCAGAACGTCTTCGGGATTGTCGAGACATTCCGCGACGCCGCCGGTGGTAATCAGGCACTGCACTTCGGGGTCGGTGTAGATCGCCTCGGTCTGGAAATCGCCGCCATAGGCGGTCTCGGGGTAGAAGGAGAAGATCGGCATGCGCCACTCGCCGCGGTAGTTCACCAGCACCGGCTTGTCGTTGGCGATGAACTCGGCGAAGAGCGACAGCCCGAACAACAGGCAGAAGAGCCACAGCGACCAGACGGCGCGGCGATTCCGGCGGAAGTTGCGCAGGCGGCGGCGGTTGAGGGGGCTCAACGTGATCATGTCTCGCGGCTCTCGAAGTCGATGCGCGGGTCGATCCAGACGTACATGAGGTCGGAGACGAGCCCCACCAGGAGCCCCATAAGCCCGAAGATGTAGAGCGTGCCGAAGACGACCGGATAGTCGCGCGCTACCGCCGCCTCGTAGCCGAGCCGCCCCAGACCGTCGAGAGAGAAGATCGTCTCGATGATCAGCGAGCCGCCGAAGAAGACACCCACGAACACCGCCGGGAAGCCCGCGATCACGATCAGCATCGCGTTGCGGAAGACATGGCCGTAGAGCACGCGGCGTTCCGGCAGCCCCTTGGCTCGGGCGGTCATTACATAATGCTTCTTTATCTCGTCGAGGAAGCTGTTCTTGGTCAGCAGCGTCAGCGTGGCGAAGGCCGAGATGGTCGAGGCCAGCACCGGCAGTGTGATGTGCCAGAAGTAATCCGCCACCTTGCCCAGGAGCGAAAGCTCGCCCCAATTGTCCGACACCAGGCCGCGCAGCGGGAAAATCTGCCAGTACGACCCTCCCGCGAACAGCACCAGCAGCAGGATGGCAAAGAGAAACCCGGGGATTGCGTATCCCACGATGATCGCACCCGAGGTCCAGGTGTCGAAGCGCGAGCCGTCCTTCACCGCCTTGCGGATGCCGAGCGGGATCGAGATCAGATAGGCGATCAGCGTGGACCACAGCCCC
>PHEG01000216.1:0-3149 GCA_002842835.1 Alphaproteobacteria bacterium HGW-Alphaproteobacteria-2
CGACACCGCCGACCCGGCCCATGCGGCGGCGCGGGATGTCTTCGGCAATGCCCGCCCGCAGGGCAACGGGCCCGACCGCGGGGCGGTCGAGCTGGGCGGGGCCGGAGGGGGGCAGCAGACCCCGGTCGAGGAGGCCCCCCCGCCGGAAGAGCCTGCGCCGGAAGAACCCGCGCAGCCGGAGCAGCCCCCAGCGGAAGGGGGCGACACGGGCAGCGGCGGCACGCCCGACGGCGGCTCCACCGGAGACGGCGGCGGCGACACCGGCAGCACGGACGGGAGCACGGAGCCGGCCCCCTCTCCGGGGCCGAAGTTCGAGAAGCCGCCGAAGAAGGACACCCCGAACAAGGGCAAGGGGGCCGGCAAGCAGGCCCTCAAGGCCGAGAAGGCCGCGCGCCGGGAGGCCAGGCGGGCGGCCCGGGCCTCGGCAAGGGCGGCGGCCCCCGTCGTGAGCACCAAGGCTCCGGTTCTCAGCGGCGTTTCCACGCAATCCGTCGGCTTCTGGCGCTGACGTATCCGCCCGATCCTTCCCTGTGCTATTGATGGGAAAAGAGAAACGGCGGAGCGGACAGACCATGCAGGATATCCACATGTTCTGGCACGGGCCGCGTCTTGGCCCCGTTCACGCCGCCTGCATCCGGTCGTTCCGGCGCCACGGCCATCCCGTCGTTCTGCATTGCTACGATGCGCCCGATGACATTCCGGAAGGGGTGACGACATTCGATGCGTCGAGGATCATGCCGTATTCCGATCTGATAGCGAACGCCGAGACCGGCAGCGTTTCCCTGGGGTCGAACCGGTATCGCTACAGGATGCTTCGGCAGGGTCTCGGACCCTATGTGGATTGCGATGTCTTCTGTCTGCGCCCCTTTCCGGAAGACACGTATCTCTTCGGCTGGCAGGACGACCGCGAGGTAAACGGGGCCGTTCTCGGCTACCCGCCCGACAGCGCGCTGGCAGAGGCACTGGTCGTGGGCACGGCCGATCACAGGCGGGCTCCTGAACATGCCCGCCGCCGGAACAGGCTTCTTTTCGAGGTCGGCCGACGCATCGGGCTGCCCCGATCCGTCGCGGACCTGCCCTGGGGCGTGTGGGGACCGAACCTGCTGACCCATTGGGTGAAGACGCTCGGCCTCGAGGACCGGGCCGCGCCGATCGACCGCTATTATCCGCTGAACGCCTGGGCGACGAGCCTGCTGTTCGAGCCGGGGCTCCGCCTGGCCGATCTCGTCACGCCGCGCAGCCATGCGATCCACCTGTGGCACAAGATGCTCGACAAGCGGTCGCCCCCCCCGAACAGCCCCCTGCGGGAGATCGTCGAGATCTGACCGGCCTCCGGCGCGACCGGATCAGCCGAACGGGACGTCCATGTAGCGGGTCCCCATCGCGAGCCCCTTGAGGCGCGATTTCACCAGCATGGCCTTGCGCCACATGCCGCTCGCGCGGACCCCGCGCGGCCGGACCGGCAGCGCCCCGTCCTGTGCCCGGGCCTCGTGCAGCGTGCTCTGCGCCCATCTTCCGGTGGCTTCGGGCGGCGCGAGATGCCCCTGGATGGCGGGGGCCGGGACCATCTGGTAGGTGACCAGCCTCGGGAAGAGCGGCGAGGCCCTGTTGAAGAGTACCTGATCGACCGGGTCGCGGATGTCCTGCGTCTCCCGCAGGAGGAACCGCGCGGCCCGGGCCGTGACGATGCAAGCTGCCGTGCCCAGCATGCCCCCCCGCAGCCGGTGGATGCCCCGGCCATGGACGCGGCCGTGGGGTCTGCGGTCGATGTGGGTCAGGATGTTCCATGTCTCGAGGCGGAGGATGTCGCAGTCCGGCGGAAGCCAGCTGCCGCCGGGCACCGTCTCGTTGACGAGATCGCCGAAATCCTCGGCGAGGACGAGATCGTCCTCCAGGATCAGGGCATGGGGCTCACCGGAATCGAGCAGCCTGCGCCAGGCTTCCCGGTGGCTCTCGAAACAGGCGAGGACATAGGGGCCAACCCTGGGCCCGCTCCAGCCGGGGCGCAGCCCCGCCGCCCGCTCCCGGAGCTCGGGCGCGTTCCCGTCAACCGCCGGGATGCGCTCGAAATCGAAGCCCAGGCGGTCTGCCAATTCCCGGAACCGCTCCAGGCGGTCGGGGCGGCGGTCGAGGTTGATGACATAGGCTTTCATGAAGGATTCCTCGAAGATTCCCTGATTTCATCGCGATACCGCGCCACCGCTCATTCCCTGCCGGAGAGGGTGTCCGCAAGACCACGTCTCAGCTTTCCGGCAGCGATGCCGATGCGCTGCGGGGATCGTATCGACGACCGCGCCCGGACGCCCTGAAAGCATATTGCCGTATTTCCCGGGCCACCTGCGGCGGGTTGGTGAGCGTGAAATCCTGCCAGATTCCTTCCGGGTGCGACACCGGGCGCAGCCAGCCCGCTTCCCGGGGAAGGCACACCCGGGCAATCCCCTTTTGATGGCACCAGAGGGCGACGCGGACATCGATGAAGAGATGCGCATCGCGGACATAGTCGAAGGGGGGTATGTCGCGTCCCCGCATGACGGAAACCCCGGTGCCCAGTTCATCGACAACGGTCGCGTCGCGCAGGGCGTCTCCGAAGGGGATAAAGCGGCGCGAATTGACGATGTAATCTGGCTGGTAGCCGATCAGCCGCCGCAGGAAGTCGCTGCGCAGGTATCTAGCGGGCCTGTAGAGGGTGCCGTGATATCCGGCCATCAGCGGCCCCGCGCCCAGGCCGTGGTATTGCTCCAGCGTCCGGGCCACGTAATCCGCGGGAAACCCGATGTCGTCATCGACGGTGAAGACGATGTCGTCGTCGCCGACCCGCGGCAGGTATTTTCCGGTGTCCTTCGTGTCCTGCTCCGGGATGATCGGGTTCACGTTCGGGAAGACCCCGAGTTCCGCGGGAACCTCGCGGTATTCGTTCAGGACGATGTTCAGGACATCCACCTGCGCCGCCAGGGAACGGACAGCCGCGAGCATCGCGTCCTCCCGCGGCGGATATGTGGCCATGTTCGCAACGATCATCGGCACCTCTCCAGATACGGCCGGCCTGACATCTCACCCCCCCGCCATGCGCCGGAAGGTCTCGTTCGTCGCCACCAGATCCGCGTAGCTGCCCTGCGCGGCGAGCCTGCCGCGGTCGAGCAGGAAGATCG
>PHEG01000216.1:3186-4656 GCA_002842835.1 Alphaproteobacteria bacterium HGW-Alphaproteobacteria-2
CGCGCCGCGCGCTCGACGGCGGCCATGTCGCGGCTCTCGGGCGGGATGCCGAAGGCGATGTTGGCCGCCACCGTGTCGTCGAGCAGGAAGATCTGCTGCGGCACATAGCCGAGGGTGCGCTGCCAGCCGCGCAGGTTGCCGGGCGTCAGCGGCACCCCGTCCACCCGGATCTCGCCGCTGTCCGGGGCGAGCAGCCCGAGGATCAGGTCGACGGCGGTCGTCTTGCCCGCGCCCGTGCCGCCGACGATGCCCGCGGTGGTGCGCGCGGGGATCGTGAGGCTGAGGCCCTGCAGCACGCCGCGCCCGGCCTGCGGATAGGCATAGCTCACCTCCACGAGGTCGAGCCGCTCCCCGAGCCGCAGCACCGGCACCTCCGGCAGGGCGCGCGGGCTGCGCGCCCCGGTCTCCACCGTGTCGCGGTGCACGTTGTCGAGCATCGCCCCGATGTAGCGCATCTGGGTGAGCGCCAGGTAGATCTGCTGCATCGCCGGGATCATGCGCAGCCCGGCGAAGGCGAAGACCCCGAGCGTGGGCAACACGTCCACGAGCTGCCCCGAGCCGCGCGCCAGCAGCACGAGCGCGAGCAGGATCATGCCGCCGAAGGCGATCGCCTCGAGCAGGTGGCGCGGCATCTCGCCGATCACCTGGCCAAGGCTCGCGCTCTCGCCCAGACGCCGGGAGGGAGTGTGGTAGCGCGCGAGATAGGTCTGCTCGAGCCCCAGAAGCTTCACGTCCTTGATGCCGCCGAGCGCCTCCTGGGCGATGCGGTAGCGCTCGGCGTTGGCCTCGGCGCTGGCATGCCCGACCCGCGCGAGCAGGCGGCGCACGAGCAGGAAGATGAGCCCGTAGGCCCCCCCCAGCACCGCCGCGCCGCCCAGGGCGACGAGGGGATCGACGAGCAGCAGCAGGCCGAAGAGCCCACCACCCGGTCCACCTCGAAGAGCATCGCCTTGCCCAGATCGGCGCTGTGGCGGGAGAGGAACCACACATAGGGCTGGCCCAGATAGCCGCCGAAGAGCCGGCTCGACAGGCTGTGGTTACGCATGTGGCTGAAGCGCGCGGTGGCATAGAGGGTGACGGCCTTCATGCAGAGGTTGAGGGCAATCACCCCCAGGACCCCGAGCCCTAGAAAGACGAGGAAGGCCCGCTCGCCGGAAAAGCCGAGTCCGTGATAGAGCGCCGCGAGATGGCGGTTGCTCTCGATCACGCCGGGGTCGGCCAGCACCGCGAGGAACGGCAGGACAGCGGCGACGCCGACCATGTCGACGAGACCCATCACGACGATGAGCCCGAGCAGCAGCCAGAAGCGCCGCCGCTCGCGGGCGTCGAGCAGGTCGAAGAGCTTGCGGTAGAGGGCGATCATCGGCCGGACCTGCCTCTCATGCCCGCCGCGCCGGGCGCGGGGGAAAACGGCTCAGTGCGGGTCCGGACGATCTGCCGCCTGCCATGTCCGGTGAAGGGGAGTGCCCG
>PHEG01000217.1 GCA_002842835.1 Alphaproteobacteria bacterium HGW-Alphaproteobacteria-2
CATGCCGCTGCCGAGGCCGAAGGTATCCGCGTGCACATGGGGGGCACCTATCTGGCGATGGAAGGCCCGCAGTTCTCCACCGTCGCCGAGAGCCGCATGTATCGCGAGGCCTGGGGCGCGCACGTGATCGGCATGACCAACATGCCCGAGGCGAAACTCGCCCGCGAGGCGGAGCTTTGCTATGCCTCCGTCGCGATGATCACCGATTACGACAGCTGGCACGAGACCCATGGCGCAGTGGACATCACCGCGATCATCGCCACGCTGAAGGGCAACGCCGACAAGGCGCGCGGGCTGGTCGCCCGCCTGCCCGGCCTGCTGGGGGCCGACCGCGCTCCCTGCCCGCACGGCTGCGACCGGGCGCTGGAGTTCGCGCTTCTGACCGCGCCCGAGGCCCGCGACCCGAAGCTGCTGGCGAAACTCGACGCGGTGGCGGGCAGGGTCCTCTAAGTCATGTGGCACCTGCTCGAACGGCTGGGCGATCGGGTCTGGCGCGCTCGGCTGGGCGCACGCATCGAAGCGCTGACCGACGAGGTCTTCCAAGTCCTGCGTTGGGTGCTGATGGTGGCCTTCGCGCGCTACCTGTCGCTGAGCCACCCGGGCTGGCTGCTCGATGCGCTCTACTGGGGGCTGGCGGCGCTGCTCTTCGGCTATCTCGCGGCGCGGCTGCTGCTACGCCCCGAACTGCCGCTGTTCGCTCCCGACCGGCGCTGGAAGCGGCTGGCGCAGAGCGCAGCCAACCTGCTGCTCTGCGTAGGGATCTTCACGGCACTGCTCTGGGGGGTGGAGGCGGTAACCGGCGCCGTGGTCTCCGACCGGCTGACCGCAATTCGCTGACCGTGCCCAACCGGGACAATGCGCCGCCCGAGCGCGAGCTTTGCCGAGTTGCCGGGCCATCGCCGCCATGCTCGACATCCCGCGCGAGGATTTCGTGCCCGATGCGCTGCGCGATCTGGCCTATGTGGGCGAGCATCTCGACATCGGCGGCGGGCGCGTGCTGCTCGACGCGCGGGTATTCGCCAAGATGCTCGACGCGCTCGACCTCCAGACCAGCGACCTCGTGCTCGACGTGGGCACGGCTCTTGGCTACTCGGCCGCCGTGATCGGGCGCATGACCGAGGCGGTGGTGGCGATCGAGGAAGTGCCCGAGATGGCCGCCGAGGCCGAGGCGCAGCTTGCGCTGCAGCAGGCCGATAATGTCGCCGTCATCGAGGCACCGCTGGCGCTTGGCGCGCCCCAGCAGGGACCCTACGACGCGATCGTCATCGAGGGCGGTGTCGAGCAGGTGCCGCAGGCAATCCTCGACCAGGTGAAGGAAGGCGGGCGCATCGCGGCCGTCTTCATGCAGGGCAAACTCGGTGCGGTTCGCATCGGCCACAAGTCGGGCGGCCACTTGGCTTGGCGCTTCGCCTTCAATGCCGCCGCGCCGGTGTTGCCAGGCTTCGCCGCCGCGCCCGCATTCGTGTTCTGAAGCCGGTGGTACGCCGCCTCTCTCTCGCCGCCGTGGCCGCGGGGCTGCTGGCGCTCTCCGCCGCCGCCGCAGGGGCGCAGAGCCTCGGCGACACGCTCGCCGCCGCCTATGCCAGCAGCGACCTGCTCGAGTCGCGCCGCGCGCTGCTGCGCGCTACCGACGAGGACGTGGCGCAGTCCGTCGCGGCGCTGCGCCCAGCCATCGACCTCGTCTCTCGACTGGGCGACGGCACACGCACCGGCGAGCGGCTCAACAACACGGCAAGTCTCACCCTCGATCTGCTTGTCTACGACTTTGGCAACACCCGGCTTGGGGTGGAGGCCGCCGAGCAGAACGTGCTGGCCGCCCGCGCCACGCTGACCGACCTTGAACAGCGGGTTCTGCTCGATGCCGTCGCAGCGCATGTGGACATGATCTTCCTCGCGCGCAGCGTGGCGCTCGCAGCCAACAGCCTGCGGCTCAACCAGGAAGAGGAACGCGCGGCGCGGGACCGCTTCGAACTGGGCGAGTCGACCATCACCGATGTCAGCCAGGCCGAGGCGCAGGTGGCGCTCGCGCGCAGCACGCTCGCGCTGGCGCAGGGTGATCTGGAAATCGCGCGCTCGCGCTACAAGCTGGCGGTCGGGGTCTTTCCCGGCAACCTCCAGCCGCCGCCGAGGCTGCCCGCGCTGCCCGATGCGCTCGACGCGGCGTTGGCCATCGCGGTGCGCGGGCACCCGCAGATCCGCGAGGCACAGTTCCTCGCCGCCGCCGCCGACATCAACATCCGCCGCGCCGAAGCAGCGATGCGCCCGCAGCTGCGGCTGGGAGGGGACGTTTCGCATGTCGCGCGCGACAGCAGGATCGACTCGAACGAAAGCGCCAGCGTGAACCTCAGCCTCACAGTGCCGCTCTACCGGGGCGGGCAATTGCGCTCGCTCTACCGTCAGGCGGTGGCAGGGGCGCAGAGCGCGCGCTCGGACGTTCTGCAATCGGTGCGCCGAATCTCCGACGGACTGGCGCAGGCCTGGGCGCGGCGCGAGGTGGCACGCGCCACCATCGTCGCGCGCCGCGAGCAGGTGCGCGCTGCAGAGGTCGCCTTCGAAAGCATCCGCGAGGAGGCGCGTCTGGGCAGCCGCACCACGCTCGACGTGCTCGACACCGAACAGGACCTGCTCGACGCGCGCACCCGCCTTCTCGAGGCCCAGCGCGACGAACAGGTGGCCGTCTACGGCGTGCTCGCCGCAATGGGGCTGCTGACGGTGGACCATCTGGGCCTTGCCGTCGAGCAGCCGGACCCGGCGATCTACGGCGATTCCGTGCGCCGCGCGCCCGTGCGCTCGCAGGAAGGCGAGAAACTGGACCGCATCCTGCGCAGGATGGGGCGCGACTGATACCCCGGCGCGCGATTCACGTTCCGGTCACGCAAAGATTGTGCGGGACCGCGCCACGGGCTACACTCTTTCCGAGCAGTGACGGAGAACACGGCATGTCCAGACCGGCGGCTTCCGCAGATACGGAAGACATCCTGTCTTCGCTGCGGCGCCTTATGGCAGAACGCCCGGCATCCGCCGTGCCCGCCACCGAAGCCTCCGGGCCAGTCTCCGAGCCGTCAGAATCCGTTGCGGAGACGCCCGAGATCGAGCGCCTGGTGTTGACCGAGGCGCTGCGCATCCACCCGCCCGAAATGGATGCGAGCGAAGCCTCCGCCGAGAAAATCGAGGAGTCGAGGGAAGAGGCCGGCGAGCGTCGGCTGCACCTCGGCGCTGCGTCGAGAGTGACTACAGTCGCGGGCAACGACACCTCGGCACAACAGACTGGGTACCAGGAAGACGGCAGCGCGCCAGACTCCGCCGGGATGGACGAGAACACGGTGTCGGCAGAGCGGGCCCAACCCGCGCCCGACGACATGGCCGCCACCGATCAGGCAACCGCAGACGACCACGATGAACAAGCAGAGGGCGATGACACCTCCGCGGATACAAGCAGCGAGGCAGAGCAGATGACACAGGCACGGGCGAAGTCACCCGAACAGGAAGAGCGCGAGCCCGAGGAGATCCTCCTCGCCGAGGCCGCGGAAGAGCGAATTCTCGACGAGGACACGCTGCGCGAGATCGTGACCCAGACGGTGCGCGAGGAGTTGATGGGCGAACTGGGCGAGCGCATCACGCGCAACGTCAAGAAGCTGGTGCGCCGCGAGATCCAGCGCGCCCTGGCAGAGCGCGCGTTCGACTGAACTGAAGGACGAGAGCGGGGTTGCGCGCCCGGCCTCAGGCCCGGCGCGCGCCCATCTGTGCCACGCCCAGAACTTCGAGAACCTTCGCCTCGATCTGCGGCGCGTTGAGGCCGGCAGCTGTGCAACATGGCTGCCGAAGCCTCCCACGGCACCCTCCTCGATGGTGATCAGCGCCTCGTGTCCGGCGGCCAGCGCGAGAATCAGCGCGCGGTCGAGCGGCTTGGCGAAGCGCGCATCCGCCACCGTCGGCGCGATGCCGCGCGCCGCGAGTGCCTCGCAGGCCGCGAGCACCTCGGCGAGCCGCGTGCCGAAGGACAGTATCGCCACGCCCCCGCCCTCGCGGATCATCCGGCCCTTCCCGATCTCCAGCACTTCTCCGCGTTCGGGCATGGTCACGCCAGTGCCCTCGCCGCGTGGATAGCGGAAGGCAATTGGCCCCGCGTCGTGCGCGGCAGCGGTGGCGACCATGTGCACGAGCTCCGCCTCGTCCGCGGCAGCCATCACGACAAAGCCCGGCAGGTTTGCGAGATAGGCCGTGTCGTAGGCCCCGGCATGGGTGGCGCCGTCGGCACCCACAAGCCCGGCCCGGTCGATGGCGAAGCGCACCGGCAGGCGCTGGATCGCCACGTCATGGACCACCTGGTCGTAGCCGCGTTGCAGGAAGGTGGAATAGAGCGCCGCGAAGGGCCGCATGCCGCCCGCCGCCAGCCCGGCGGCAAAGGTCACCGCATGCTGTTCGGCGATGCCCACGTCGAAGCAGCGCCCCGGAAAGCGCTCGGCGAAGAGGTCGAGCCCGGTGCCGTCGGGCATCGCCGCGGTGACCGCCACAATGCGTGAGTCGTCCGCGGCCTCGGCAATCAGGCTGCGGGCGAAAACCTTGGTGTAGGAGGGCGCGTTCGAGGGCGTCGCCTTCTGTGCGCCGGTCACCACGTCGAACTTGCCTACGCCATGACCCTTGTCGCGGGCGAACTCGGCGGGGGCATAGCCCTTGCCCTTCTTCGTCACCGCATGGATCAGC
>PHEG01000218.1 GCA_002842835.1 Alphaproteobacteria bacterium HGW-Alphaproteobacteria-2
CGCGCGCACCGCCGAGAGTTGCGAGCGCGCGATTTTGCGCATGGCCGCCCATGGTGCCGACATCGTGACCACGGAGATGGCGATCTTCGAATGGCTGGGTGATACGCAAAGCCCCGGCTTCAAGCCGGTTATCTCTCTGGTGAAGTGATCAGGGCAGTCGGGCGACCGTGCGGCGCACCGCCTCCATCCGCTCGGCGTTGGGTGGGTGGCTGCCGAGGAAGCGGTCGCCCGGGTCCGGGATGCGGGAGAAAAACACCGCCCCGCGCAGCGGGTCGAAGCCGGCGTTGTGGGCGATGAGCGCGCCCAGCCTGTCTGCCTCGAGCTCGTATTCCTTCGAGAAGGCCCGCCCGCCGACCGTCGCGCCCAGGTCCTGCCCGGCACGCACTCCCTGTTCGCCGCCTAGAGCCGCGCCGATAACGGCGCCCAGCACGGCTCCGCTCAGCGCGTTCTGACGCAGTCGCGGTATGTGTCCCTCGATGTGGTGGCCCGCCTCGTGGCCTATCACGAAGGCGATCTCGTCGGTGTTGCGCGCTTCGGCAATCAGCGCGGTGGTGAAGACAAGCACCGGGCGCCCCTGGCGGTCGAGCGTCTGGAAGGCATTGGGCGGCTGGCCCGGGCGGTCGTCCACCAGAATGGTGAAGGCGCAGTTGCCGCCCGGGATGCGCGCGCGGCAGATACGCGTGGCCTCCGGCGTCACTCGCTCGACCGCCTGCACGAAATTGTCGATCGCGACGGCAGTAGTGACGCGCGGCCCTGCCGCAGGGGCAAGCGGCAGTGGCGCGGGCACCGGGCGCGGAGCGGGACCCGGCCCCGCGCAGGCTGCGAGGATGAGGGCGGCAAGGATGCTGACAAATCGGCGCATGGCTGGCGGCAGGCTCCTTTCCGGTCCACATTAGCGCGACGCGCCAGGCATGGAAGGGTTACCCCGTGGCCGCGGGCGCGGGCAGGCAGGGTGCCGCCAGTCGGCGAAGAGGGGCGAATGTTCACCATCGAGCACGATTTCGACGCCACCACCATCACTTTGATCGACGAGGGGGCCAAGCATCTTCAGGATGATGTGGTGATCAACGCCTTCGAGGACTGTGTGACCATCGAGCAGCACGATCCGCGCGCCGATCGGGTGCAGCGTGTCACGCTCTCGCTTTCGCAATTGCGCGATCTGGCGGCGGCGCTGGACCTCCCCGAAGGAGTTTACCGCCTTCGCCCGGGTTCCTGAATCTCTCTCCCGTCGAGCATCCGCATCAGTCGCGGCTTGTCGCCCGTATCGGCGGTGTCGGCCAGTGCGGCGGCCAGCCCCTCCAGTGCAGCGATGTTGTGGCCTGCTCGGAAGCAGTCCACATGCGGCAGCATGGCACGCACGCCAGCCGCTCCATCGCCGCGGAAAGTCGCAGGGGGTCGTCACGCTCCAGACCGTCGGTTACGAGCAGCACCAGCGCGGGCCGCGAGAGGACCCTGCGCGACCAGTCGCGGTTGAAGGTGGCGAGGCAATCGCCGATGCGCGTGCCCCCCGCCCAGTCCTGTGCCTCGGCTCCGGCGGCGGCAAGTGCCGCGTCCACGTCGCGTGCTCGCAGGTGGCGGGTGATGTTGGTCAGCCGGGTGCCGAAGGTGAATGCGTGCACTTCGGCCCAGCCCTGGCCGCGGGCGTTCGAGACGGCGTGCAGGAACTGCAGCAGGGCCCGGCTGTAGGCCGACATCGACCCCGAGATGTCGCAGAGCGCCACGAGGTTCGGCCAGCGCGTGCGCGGGCGACGCCGGTGCAGCCGGGTTATTTCGCCGCCCTGGCGCAGGCTGGCGCGCAGGCTGGCGCGCCAGTCGGGCCTCGGGCCGTGCGGGTGGGGCGCGAGCCGCCGTGTGGGCAGGGGCGCCACCGGCAGGCGCAGCCGAGCTATGAGCCGCTTCGCCTCGGCCATTTCGGCCAGGGTCATCTGCTCGAAATCGAGCTGTTTCAGCCGCTCCTCCGCCGACATGGTCAGCGTGGCGTCGATCTCGATCTCGCCGCCATTGTCGGGTTCCGGGTCGGGCAGCGCCGGAGGCTCGCGCGCCACGCCTTCGAGCAGCGCCTCGGCAGCACGGCGTTCGGCGGCATCGGCGGCGCGCTCCTCGGCCAGGCCGCGCACGGCGGGCAGCAGCATCGCCATCATGTGCTCCAGATAGCGCGGATCGCGCCAGTAGAGCCGGAAGACCTGGGCGAAGACGGTGCGGTGCTCGGGGCGGCTGGTGAAGCAGGCTTCAAGCGTGAAGTAGAAGTCGCGCCGGTCGGTGAAGCCTGCCGCCGCCACCGCCGCCACCGCATCGGCCACGCGCCCCGGCCCCGCTGGCAGCCCTGCGCTGCGCAGCGCACGCGCGAAATGCGCGAGGTTGCGGGCAAGCTGCGGGCGCTCGGGCAGGGCCAGCGGGGCGTATTCGGACATCGTCACCTCCAGTGCCGATCTTCCCTGCGCCGCAGCTATTTGGCAACCGCCGCCACATGCGCGCGATTGGGCATTCACCCTTTCCGGACCCTGTGCCAGAGTGCCGCGCAAGGAGAAGTGCCATGCCTGTCACCACCTGCATCTTCGATGCCTACGGAACGCTTTTCGATGTCACCGCCGCCGCCCGCCAGGCCGCCGCCGAGCCCGGCCGCGGGCTGCTGGCAGAGAACTGGCAGAAGCTGGCGGCGCACTGGCGCACCAAGCAACTGCAATACACTTGGATCCGCGCCCTTGCCGGGACTCATGCTAATTTCTGGACGGTGACCCAGCAGGCGCTCGACTGGGCGCTGGAGGCGATGGAGCTGCACGGCGACCCTGAACTGCGCGAACGGCTGCTGGCGCTCTACTGGGAGCTCGCTGCCTTCCCCGAGGTCCCGGGCATGCTGAAGGCCCTGAAGATTGCGGGGCGGCAGACGGCGATCCTCTCGAACGGCTCGCCCGACATGCTGCGGGGCGCGGTGGAGTCGGCAGGCATCGGCGATGTGCTCGACGATGTGCTGAGCGTCGAGTCGGTGGGTATCTTCAAGCCGCACCCGTCGGTCTACGATCTCGTGGGCAAGCGTTTCGGCTGCAAGCGCGAGCAGGTGCTCTTCGTCTCGTCGAACGGCTGGGACGCTGCGGCGGCTTCGGGCTACGGCTTCACCGCTGCCTGGGTCAACCGCGCGGGCGAGCCGGTGGACCGGCTGCCGTGGCAGCCCGCGCATGTGCTCTCCGACCTCTCGGGCATCCCAGATCTGGCGGGGCGGCTCTGATGGCGCATTTCACGGCGCGCGACGGTGCGCGGCTCTACTACCGCGATGAGGGCGCGGGGCCCGCCGTGCTCTGCCTGCCCGGGCTCACCCGGACCGGCGCCGATTTCGATTACATGGCGGAACATCTGCCGGGCGTGCGGCTCATCCTGCCCGACTATCGCGGTCGCGGCCGCTCTGCCTGGACCGGGGCGGCCACCTACACCGTGCCGCAGGAGGCGCAGGACGCGCTGGCGCTGCTCGATCATCTGGGGCTCACGCGGGTGCCGGTGATCGGCACCTCGCGCGGCGGGCTGATCGGCATGTTCCTCGCCGCCACGGCCATTTCGACGAGACGCCCCAGGGGCTGAAGATCAACTACGACCCGACGCTGCGCGAGGCGTTCCTGGCCGCCTTCGCTGGGCCCGAGCCGGATCTCTGGCCGCTCTTCGATGCGCTGGACGGGCTGCCGGTAGCGCTGATCCGGGGAGCCAGTTCGCGGCTTCTCTCGGCGCAGGCCGCCGCCGACATGCGCCGCCGCCGCCCGGACATGATCTTCGCCGAGGTGCCGGGGCGCGGGCATATCCCCTTCCTCGACGAGCCCGAGAGCCTGGCCGCGATCCGCGCTTTCCTGAAGGCTGCGGCATGAGGTGGGCCACGGTTTCGGAGGGGGCGCTGCCCCTCTGCGCCTGCGGCGCATTCACCCCGGCATATTTCGGGAAAGATGAAGGTGGAGCCGGCTTCACTCCTCATCCGGATACCCGATGAACGCGCCCGACATCGCGGACATCGAGGCGGCGGTGGTGCGCATCGGCGCGCATGTGCGGCGCACGCCCATGCTGTCGGCGCCCGCGCTCGATGCGCTGGCGGGGCGGCGAGTGCTGGTGAAGGCCGAGTGTCTGCAGCACACAGGCTCGTTCAAGGCGCGCGGCGGCTGGGCGGCGGTTTCTGCGTTGCCCGCGGGCACACCGGGGGTGCTGGCCATGTCCTCGGGCAACCACGCGCAGGGCGTGGCGCGGGCCGCGGCGGCGTATGGGCTGGCTGCAGTGATTCTGATGCCCGCGGACGCGCCCGACGTGAAGATCGCCGCCTCCCGGGCGCTCGGGGCCGAGGTGGTGGCCTACGACCGTGCGACGGCGGACCGCGACGCGCTGGCCCGGGAACTGGCAGCGGAGCGGGGGCTTGTGCTGATCCCTCCCTTCGACCATCCCGAGGTGATCGCCGGGCAGGGCACTGTTGGGCTCGAGATCGCCGAACAGGCGCAGGAGCAGGGCGTGGAGGAGGCCGATGTTCTGGTCTGCTGCGGTGGCGGCGGGCTGACGGCGGGCATCGCTCTCGCGCTCGAGGCGCGCGCACCGGGGCTGCGTGTGCGTCCCGTGGAGCCGGAAGGTTTCGACGACACGGCGCGCTCGCTCGCCGCGGGGCGCATCCTGGCCAACGCGCGCCGGGCGGGGGGGCTTTGCGACGCGATTCTCACGCCGCAGCCGGGGCGGCTGACATTTCCGGTCATGCAGCGGCTCTGCGGCTCGGGGCTCGTGGTCAGCGAGGCAGAGGTGCTGCGCGCCATGGCGCTTGCCGCTCACCACCTGAAGCTGGTGCTGGAGCCGGGCGGTGCCGTGGCGCTTGCCGCCGCGCTCTTTCATCCGCAGGAGAACGCGGGCGCAGCGGTGATCGCGGTGGCTACTGGCGGCAACGCCGACCCTGGCGTTCTGGCGCGGGCGCTGGCGGCGGGCTGAGGCGTGGCTCAGCCCCCGGCCCCGAGGCAAGCGGCCATCCCGTCGGCAAGTCCCAGGAGCAGTGCGGGGTAGAGCCCGGGCCCCGGCTCGGCCACGCTGGTCCCCAGCGGGTCGAGTATCCCGAGCCGCACACCCGTGTCCTGCGCCAGCCGTTCGGCCAGCCGCGGGCTGAGCTGCGGTTCGGTGAAAAGGCAGGTGGTGTCGGTCTCGGCGATGAGCGCACGCAGCGCTGCCATCCGCGCTGCGCCCGGCTCGGCGGCATCGCCGAGCGAGACAGTGCCGGCCGCCTCCATACCGAAGCGTGCCTCGAAATAGTGATAGGCGTCGTGGAATACGAGGAACGGCTTGCCGACATGCGGTGCCAGACGTCCGGCCACCGCGGCGCTCGCCGCGTCGATCTCGTCAAGTGCTGCGGCGGCATTGGCAAGATAGGCGTCCGCGTTCTGGGGGTCAGCCGCAGCCAGTGCCTCGGCCATGGCCAGCGCGATGCGCCCGGCATTCACCGGGTCGAGCCAAAGATGGGGGTCGAAGCCGGCATGCTCTTCCCCATGGCCGTGAGCGTCTTCGTTTTCCTGCTCATCCGAATGCCCATCGCCGTGCACTGCATTCTCGTCGTGGTCATGCGCGGCAAAGCGTGCGCCCTCGCGGAAGGGCAGGCGGGTCAGCCCGGGCAGGTCGGCGATCTCGATGACGCGGGCATCCGCACCCAACGTCTCCACCGCGCGGGCGAACCATGGGGTGAGCGCCGGGCCGACCCAGAAGATTACATCCGCGCCCTCGAGTGCCTGCGCCTCGGAGGGGCGCATCGCGTGGCCGTGCGGCGAGGCGCCGGGTGGCAGGATCAGCGTCGGCTCGCCCAGACCCTGCATCACGCGCGCGGCAAGCGAGTGGACCGGCGCGATGTCGGTGGCTACCTTTGGCGCCTCTGCTGCCACCGGGGCTGCGAGGAACGCGAGGGCGAGAACGGTGGGGCGGAGCATGGCGGGCCTCCTGATCTTGTAACTGCGGGGACGAGCCCCTAGGCTACGAGATAGTATAACTCGTAATAGTATAACAAGAGCCTTCTGCCATGCCCCGAAATGCCGAGCCGCTGGCCTTTGCGGAACACGATCATCGCGGATGCGTCGCCACCACGCTGGCGCGGGTCGAGGCGCTCTGCGCACGCGAGGGGCTCCGGCTGACGGAGGTGCGCCGCCGGGTTCTGGAGATCCTGCTCGAATCCCACGCTGCGCTGGGCGCCTACGACATACTCGCGCGGCTTGCGGCGGAGGGACGCGCGGCGCAGCCGCCGGTGGCCTACCGGGCGCTCGACTTCCTGGTGGAGCACGGCTTCGCGCATCGCATCCGGCGGCTCAACGCCTTTGCTGCCTGTCTGCACCCGGGTGAGAGCCACGATCCCGCGTTCCTCATCTGCCGCGGTTGCGATTCGTTGGCGGAGGCCGACAGCGCGGCCGTGCGGGCGGAACTCGATGCCGCGGCCGCGGCGACGGGTTTCCAGGTGGAGCGTGCGGTGATCGGCCGAACGGTTCTGGCAAGTCCACGCTCTTGCGCGCGCTTATCGGGGCCTTGCCACCTGCGGCGGGCCGGGTGCTGCGCCAGCCGCGACTGCGGCTCGGCTACGTGCCGCAGCGGTTGCACCTCGACCCGACGCTGCCCATGCCGGTGGGGCGCTTTCTGGATCTGCCTCGGCGCTGGCCGGATGCGGAACGCGCCGCAGCGCTCGCCTGGGTGGGGCTCGGCCCCGAGATCGCGGCGCGGCAGATGGCAGGGCTTTCAGGCGGGCAGCTTCAGCGCGCGATGCTGGCGCGGGCGCTGCTGGGACGACCGGAGCTTCTGATCCTGGACGAGCCCACCCAGGGGCTCGACCAGCCCGCCACGGCCGGTTTCTATCGCCTGATCGAGACGCTGCGGGCCGAGACCGACGCCGCGGTGCTGATGGTCAGCCACGATCTGCATGTGGTGATGGCCGCCTCCGACCGGGTAATCTGTCTCAACGGGCATGTCTGCTGCGAGGGCACACCCACCGTGGTCTCTGCGGCACCCGAATACCGCGCGCTCTTCGGCGCGGGCACCGGGGGCGCGATGGCGCTCTACCGGCATCACCACGACCACGCGCATGAGGGCCACGAGCCCGCGGAGCCCGCCTGATGCTCGACGATTTCCTTCTGCGTGCGGTTCTGGCAGGGCTGGGCGTGGCGCTGGCGGCAGGTCCGCTCGGGGCCTTCGTGGTCTGGCGGCGGATGGCTTATTTCGGCGACGCCACCGCCCATGCGGCGATACTCGGCGTCGCGCTGGCACTGGCATTCGATCTGTCGGTGTTCGCGGGTGTCCTCGTGGTGGCGCTGCTTGCCGCGGCGGCGGTTGCGCAGGTCACGGGGCGAGGCGGCATGGCGAGCGATACGGCGCTGGGCGTGGCGGCGCATTCTGCACTGGCGCTGGGTCTGGTGGCCGTCTCGCTGGTCGGGGACGTGCGCGCGGACCTGATGGGCTATCTCTTCGGCGACATTCTCGCGGTCGGGCGCGGCGATCTTGCTGTGATCTGGGGGGGCGCCGCAGCGGTGCTGGCACTCCTGGCCTGGCGATGGGCGGCCCTGCTGACCGCCACGCTCAACGAGGATCTGGCGGTGGCGGCGGGCATCGATCCCGGGCGCGAACGGCTGGTGCTGATGCTGGCGCTGGCGCTGGTGGTGGCTGTGGCGCTGAAGGTTGTCGGGGCGCTCTTGATCGCGGCGATGCTGATCATCCCGGCGGCGGCGGCGCGCTGGCTGGCGCGCGGGCCGGAGGCCATGGCGGTGTTGGCCGCGGCGATGGGCGTGGTCGCGGTGCTGGCGGGGCTTGGCGCCTCGCTTCGCTGGGACACGCCCGCCGGGCCCTCGATCGTGACGGCGTCGGCGGCGGTCTTCGTGCTGGCGGCGGGGCTGGGGCGGCTGCGGCGCGGCTGAGCACCCGGCTACCGCCCCGCTAGCCGCCGCCAGAAGCCGCGGGCTTCGTCCCATTCCTCGTCGATGTCGTCGAGAAGCGGGTCAATGCGGCGCTTGCGGAAGCGCTGGACGCGCCGCCAGATGCCCCAAGCGAGGGCCGCAAGCAGTGCCAGAGCCACGATGTTGAACCAGGGGATCAGTTGCACCTCCGGCCCTTCGACGGCGCGGATGCGCACCGCGTTCGGAAAGATCGAGAACATCGGGATGCGCCAGCCGTAATGGGTGACGGCAACCCACTGGTCGGCTTTCGCCATGCTCTGCGCCTCGGCCTGAAGGTTGCCGGTGTCGAACTTGAGATAGGGCGGCCAGCGCCAGCCGGTGTCCTCGTTGCGGTAGACGCGCGGGCGGCCCGCCTCGGTGCGGGCGTTGATGAAGCGCACGTCGCGGGTGGCGAGCGTGCCGTCGGGCTGCTGGACATCCTCGCGCGACACCTCGGTGCCGACGATCTGCACGATGTCGCGTTGCGGCAGGTTGTAGTGCAGGAAGGCCGCTACCAGCGCTGCGGCCAGCATTGCCAGCACCGGTTTCACATAGCCCATGCACGATCCTCCCAAGCCAGCACCACCGCCCCCGCATATGGGACGGTGGCGCCCGGGCGCAAGCCGCGTCGGGGCTCAGAAGCCTAACAGGTCGCGGTAGACGTGGCGCGGGATCTCGCCGCGGCTGAGCCCCCGCGCCGCCAGTTCCGTATCGCTCAGCGCTTCAAGACGCTCGATCTCGGTGCGCCGCGAGGCGCGTTCGAGCCAGGCATTGAAGCCCTGGCCGATGCTGGCGAGGAAGAGATCGAAGTTGCGCCGCGCGGCGGGGCCGATGTCGGGCAGGACATAGGGTTGGGTTGCATCGCTCATCTGGAAACTCCTGCGTTTGCCGGGTTTCCTCCCTGTCTCCAAGATAGCGCGAAGCGCCCCCGGGTTGCAGCCCAGGGGGCGCATGGCTGGCTTGCCCGCAGCGCAGGGCCGGGGCCGCGGCTGCCCGTCCGGCGGGCAGCGCGGCGCGCAAACAAGCAGCGCAGGCGATTGCCGGGCGGGACACGTCGGGCTAGCCTTGGCTGATGAGTGCTCCTGCCCATCTTGACGACCGGCTGCTGGCCGAGGTCGCCCGCCGCCGCGAGGAGATCGTGGCGCTGACGCAGGACCTCATCCGATTCCCCACGCTCAACCCACCGGGTGGAGGCTATCGCGCGATCTGCGACTTCCTCGCCGCACGGCTGACGCGTGCGGGCTTTGCCTGCGAGATGCTGCGCGCCGAGGGCACGCCGGGTGACAGCGAGCGCTATCCGCGCTGGAACCTCGTCGCACGGCGGCAGGGAGCGCGGCCCGGGCCTTGCGTGCATTTCAACGGCCACACCGACGTGGTGGAGGTGGGCCACGGCTGGACCGTCGATCCCTTCGGGGCCGAGCGGCGCGAGGGGCGCATCTACGG
>PHEG01000219.1 GCA_002842835.1 Alphaproteobacteria bacterium HGW-Alphaproteobacteria-2
CAACGAGGAATGAGCATAGCCTCGCGCATCGATCTCGACGACCCACCCGGGACCGAGCGCGCCGAGATCGTGCTCGGCGAGGACTGGGAGCGTTCGGACGACGAGGATGAGCTTGGTCGGCAGCGTGAGCGGCGGACCTGGCTCTCGATGAACAGCTCTCCGCTGGCGCGCAAGATCATAATCTTCAACCTCATAGCGCTCGTCATTCTCGTGGCCGGGGTGCTCTACATCAACCCGTTCCGCGACAGCCTGGTGGAGCAGCGCGAACGCGCACTGGTCACCGAAGCCTCGCTCGTCGCCGATGTGGTCAGCGCGAGGCTGCCTGCGGTGGGCCCCGTCTCGCTCGCCGCAGGAGATGGCATTGCCGCAGAGGAGGCGCTTGCACGGCTGCGCCTGCCGCCGGGGGTGGAGGTGTTCGTCTTCGATCCGCTCGGCACGCTCGTTTCGGCCGCCCGCAGCCCCGGGGAGGCGCGGCAGGGCGAGGGCGGCGGCACGCTGATCACCGATTTCCTGAACATGGTCTGGGATGGTTTCTCCGGCCTCTTCGCGGGCAGCGGCGAGCAGGCTGCCCCGCTCAGCGGGCAGGAACTGGCGCTGTCGCTGACCGAGGGCGCGCTTGCGGGCGAGATCCGCGTGCGCAACGTGCAGGACGCTCAGGGCGGGAGCCTTTTCGGCGTTTCCGCTCCGATCCGGCAGGGCGAGCGGGTGGTGGGTGTGCTTGCAATGACAACGCTCGCGGGGGAGATCGACCTGCTTGTGCGCCAGGAGCGCGAGCAGGTGTTGCGCATGTTCGTGATCGCGCTGCTGGTTTCCATCGGTCTGTCACTGGTGCTGGCCTCGACCATCGCCAACCCGCTCTCCGATCTCGCCGCCGCCGCGGAGCTTGGGCGCGATCGGAACGCCCGCAAGATGAGCCCCGACCGGGTGCGAATTCCTGATCTCAGTTCCCGCCCTGACGAGATCGGGCGGCTGTCCTCCGCGCTGCGCGGCATGGTCGCGGCGCTCTACGACCGGATCGAGGCAAACGAGCAGTTCGCGGCGGATGTCAGCCACGAGCTGAAGAACCCGCTCTCCTCGCTGCGCTCTGCGGTGGACACGCTGCGTGGCGCGCGCACCGACGTGCAGCGCGGCAAGCTGCTCGACGTGATCGAGCACGACGTGCGCCGTCTCGACCGGCTGGTGACCGAGATATCCGCCGCCTCGCGGCTCGACAGCGAGCTGGTGAAGGAAGAGATGGAGCCCTTCGATCTGGTGCGCCTGCTGCGCGGCCTTGCCGCGCATCATGCGCTGGAAGCGCGGGGGCTCGCCATCGACTTCGTTGCCGACCTGCCCGACCGTCCGATCCGAATCCAGGGGCTCGAAGCGCGGCTGGCGCAGGTCTTCGTCAATCTGCTGACCAATGCGATCTCCTTCTGCGAGCCGGGCGACGCGGTGCGCATCTGGGCGCGCCAGCGCGACAACCGGGTGCTCGTCGTCATCGAGGACACCGGGCCGGGGATTCCCGAGGCGAGCCTCGGCAAGATATTCCGCCGCTTTTACTCCGAACGGCCGGTGCACCAGTTCGGCGACCATTCCGGACTGGGTCTGTCGATCTCGAAGCAGATCGTTGAGGCGCATGGCGGTGTCATCTGGGCCGAGAACATCCGCCCCACCGAGGCCGACCCGGCCTCGGAGCCGCTGGGCGCGCGCTTCGTGGTAGGCCTGCCGGTGTGAGCGAAGCCGCCGCAGCCGAACAGACGATCCACGCCACCACCGTGGCCTTCGGCAACCGCGCGCTTGCCATCCTTGGTCCCTCGGGCGCGGGCAAGTCAGGGCTGGCACTGCAACTCATGGCGCTGGGCGCCGAACTCGTTGCCGACGACCGCACCGTTCTGGCGCGCTGCGGCAGCGGGCTCTGCGCCGCCGCGCCCGCCGCGCCCGCCGCGCTCGCCGCGCTCGCCGGTCGGATCGAAGCGCGCGGACTGGGCATCCTTGCCGCGCCAGCGCATGAGGGCCCGGTGCCGCTCGGCGCAGCCGTCGATCTGGCGCAGTCCGAGTCCGAGCGCCTGCCGCCATTCCGTAGCGTCACTTTCCTTGGCGTCAGTGTCGATCTTGTGCTGGCCCGGCCGGAGCCATATTTTCCCGCTGCGTTGCGGCACTACATGCTGCATGGCAGAGTGGCCTGAGGGGTGGGGTGTGACGCATCTGTCGCAGGAAGGGGCTGTCCAGGAACTGGCGATCGTCACCGGGCGCTCCGGTGCGGGCCGGTCCACGGCCATTTCCGCGCTTGAGGACGTCGGCTTCGAGGCGATCGACAATGTTCCCTGCTCGCTGGTGCCGCGCCTGTTCGAGGGGCGTCCACCGGGCGAGCCACTGGCGCTGGGGATCGACACGCGCAGCCGCGGCTTCTCGACTGCAGAGTTGCTCGACCTTCTCGAACGGATCGAGACAGACCCAAGCTGTCATGCACAGCTCATCTTCCTGGATTGCAGCGAAACCGCGCTGATGCGCCGCTTCTCGGAAACCCGGCGGCGCCACCCGTTCGATCGGGGCGGCCTGTTGCAGGACAGCCTGCGCCAGGAGAAGCGCCTTCTCGCGCCGCTGCGAGCGCGCGCCGACGTGCTGATCGATACCAGCGAGATGACGCCGGGCGAGCTGCGCAAGCAGATCGCGCGCTGGTTCGGGCGCGAGGGCCGCGTGCCGATGGAGGTGAACGTGCTCTCCTTCTCCTACAAGCGCGGCCTACCGCTCGGCGCCGATCTGGTGATCGACTGCCGCTTCCTCGACAACCCGCACTGGCAGGCAGCGCTTCGCGCGCGCGATGGTCAGGATGCCGAGGTGGCTGCCTTCGTCGCCGCCGACCCGCGCCATGCCGCCTTCATGAAGCACCTGCAGGCCCTGTTCGAGCTGCTGCTGCCCGCCTACCGCGAGGAAGGGCGCGCCTATCTGACCCTTGCCTTCGGTTGCACCGGCGGGCGGCACCGTTCGGTAGCCGTCGCGGCGGAGGTGGCGCAGGCGCTGGGCCGCTCGGGCTGGCCCGTCATGCTCTGCCACCGCGATCTCGACCGCATGGCGCGCGTGCCCGGTGCGGACATGGAGGCGTCACCATGATCGGGATCGTCATCGTGGCCCACGGCGGTCTGGCGGATGCCGTCGACAGCGGCACCGGCGTCATCGTGGTAACCGACATGTTTGGCGGCTCGCCCGCCAATCTCTCGCTCAGGGCATGCGCGCCCCCCGACCGCAAGATTCTCTATGGCGCAAACCTGCCGATGCTGATCAAACTGGCAAAGTCCCGTCACCTGAGCGTGTCCGAGGCCGCCGCTTCGGCCATGATGGCGGGTCGCAAGTACATCGACAGTTTCGACGGGCTGCCAGGCGAATGATGAAGGACGGAACGGGCGAGGTGGTGCGTCATCTCGAGATCGTCAACGAGAAGGGGCTGCACGCGCGCGCCTCGGCGAAGTTCGTCGAGACGGTGGAACGTTTCGATGCCTCGGCAACCGTCTCGCGCGAAGGGCTGAGTGCGTCTGGCGACTCGATCATGGGTCTTTTGATGTTGGTCGCAGCTCGCGGAAGCGTTATCGAGGTGCGCACCACAGGCGCGCAGGCCGAGGCCCTCGCCAATGCGCTGGAGGATCTGGTCGCCGCGCGGTTCGGTGAGGAGATGTAGGGCTCAGGCGGGGTTCGATGCGGGCCGATCCGGTTCAGACAGGCAATACCTTTCCCGAGCCCGCGATCGCCGCCGCCGGCTACAGGCGCACGGGGCGCAAGCCCGGGCAGAGCTTCTGGCGCAAGGCACTCGACCTCCTGGAGATCGACCTGCTTACCCCCGCCGAGCAGACCGCTCGCATCCCCGACGAGGGGCCGGTCGTGGTGGTGGCCAATCATCCGCACGGGCTGGTGGACGGGATGGTCCTGGCCGAACTGATCGGGCGGGTGCGGCAGGACTTCAAGATCCTCACCCGCTCACTGCTGACGAACGTCCCCGAGATCCAGTATCACATGCTGCCCGTGGCTTTTCCGCACGAGCCGGATTCGCTGCGCATGAACATCGAGATGCGCAAGCTCGCCATGACGCATCTGGCGGAGGGGGGGGTGATCGTGCTCTTCCCTGCCGGGCAGGTGGCCACGTCGCCGGGCTGGTTCGACGCGGCGGTGGAGCCCGAGTGGCTGCCCTTCACCGCAAAGATGATCCTCAAAAGCAGCCGCAAAAGCCGGTGGTCGGCCCCGCTATCGGGCGTGAAGAAATCGCGCGCTGGCAGGATGACCCGCGCGGGTTCATGGCGCATCTGCGTGAAACGACGCTGGCGTTGCGCGAAACCTAGCGCGTCGGCACCGGGCTCTCGCCGCGGTAGTCGTAGAAGCCGCGGCCTGTCTTGCGGCCCAGCCAGCCGGCCTCGACATATTTCGTCAGCAGCGGGCAGGGGCGGTACTTCGTGTCCGCCAGCCCGTCGTGCAGAACGTTCATGATTGCAAGGCAGGTGTCGAGCCCGATGAAATCGGCCAGTTCCAGCGGCCCCATCGGGTGGTTGGCGCCGAGTTTCATCGAGGTGTCGATCGAGGTTACCGTGCCCACCCCCTCGTAGAGCGTGTAGACCGCCTCGTTGATCATCGGCATCAGGATGCGGTTGACGATGAAGGCAGGGAAGTCCTCTGCGCTGGCCGCGGTCTTGCCCAGCCGCTGCACCACGCCCTCCAGCGTGCGGAAGGTAGCCTCGTCTGTGGCGATGCCGCGGATCAGCTCGACAAGCTGCATCACCGCCACCGGGTTCATGAAGTGAAAGCCCATGAAGCGCTCGGGCCGGTCGGTGCGGCTTCGCGCTCTCGATGATCAGGTCGCAGGGGCCCAGATCTGCCAGCCGGGTGGTGCTGGCGATGCGCGCGAGCGCCGCGTCCCGCGCCGCCGGGTCGATCTTGCCGCGCTCCGCCTGGCGGGTGAGGTTTCTCTCGATCAGCGCGCGCGCCTGCGCCAGCGCGTCCTCAGAGATGTCGTTGAGCAGCACGTCGTAGCCCGCCACGGCGAAGACATGCGCGATGCCGCTGCCCATTTGCCCTGCGCCCACGACGCCGACCCTGCGTATCTCCATGCCGTGCTCTCCCTCGACTGCGGGGCGGAGCATAGGAGCGCCACGCCCCGGGCTCAAGCGGCAAGGGTCGGCGTATTTTGAGCGAAAGTTTATGTTTAGCCTTTTGGCAAGGCGCGATTGCGCAGGCTGTTTCCGGGTGAGTCTGTTGGAGGGGGAACCTCATGTACGACCGCATATCTGCGGGCGCTCTCAATTATGCGCCCTATCGGCTGGAAGGCTCAAGGCTGCTGCTGCGTGGGCCAAGGCCACAGACCGGGGGGGCATGGTGCGCCTTTCTCGGCGGTAGCGAGACCTATGGCCGTTTCGTTCCGGCGCCCTACCCGGCGCTGGTGGAGCGCTCGCTGGGCCTGCCCTGCGCCAATTTCGGCTGCCAGGGCGGCGGCATCGAGGTCTATCTGAAGGACGAGGCGCTGCTCGAGGCCTGCCGCGGGGCCAGCGTGACGGTTATCGCTGCGACCGGGGCGCACGCGCTCTCTAACCGGTATTTCAAGGTGCATCCGCGTCGCAACGACCGGTTCATCCGCGCCTCGGCCACGCTGAAGGATTTCTACCGCGACGTGGACTTCTCGGAGTTCCATTTCACCCGCCACATGCTGACCGGGCTGCACGCCCGCTCGGCAGAGCGCTTCGCGCGCGTCGTGGCCGAGATGCAGGCGGCTTGGATGGCGCGGATGCGCACGCTGATAGGGTTGGTTGGCGGGCGGGTGATCCTGCTATGGCTGGGCGAGGACGACGCTGCGGGCGATCCCGACATGTCGCCGCCCTTCGGGCCCGAGCCGCTCTTTGTCACTGCGCGAATGATCGATGAGTTGCGCCTGATGGTGCACGAGGTGGTGATCTGCCGAAGCCCGCCCCTGTTGGGGGTGGAGCGCAGCCAGGGCATGGTGATGAGCGAGATCGAGGCGCCGCTCGCCCGCGCCGGGCTGCCGGTGGCTCTGCATCGCCGGGCCGCGGATGCGCTGGTTGGGCCATTGAGGCGGCTGTTCATGGCGGGCTGGCACGATAGCCTTGCGGGATCCCGGCCCTCCGCGCGGTCGGCCCCCAGACCGGAGGGCGGGGTCTCCACCCAGGCCCCGGCCTGTCGCGGCAAGGCTTCCCTGGTGTTGCCGTACGACAATCTGTCGCTGAGACAGGATAATATCATGTAAAAACAGACCAATAGAGTGGATCGCGCTGCAACGCCGGCCCGGGTGCGCGAACCGTGTTGACATGTCAAATTGTCGCAGCTAACGGTATACGTGTTGCTATGGCAACTCTTGGGGTGCGGCAAACAACGACATCGGCCGCGGTGCCATCGAGGATCGGGGAGGATCTCATGACCAGAATGTGGTGTGCGGCAATTCTTGCCGCAGGTCTCGGGGCCATTCGCCATTTACGGAAAGCAGTACAAGGAGGCGATCGAGACCTATGTCGCGCTGAACGGCACGACGGCGGGCGAACACACGATCGAATTCATCTACAAGGACGTCGGCGGCCCCAACCCCGACAATTCCCGCGCACTCGCACAGGAACTACTGATCCGCGACCAGGTTGATTACCTGGCCGGGTTCACCTTCACGCCGAACGCGCTGGCCGTGGCGCCGCTGCTTGATCAATCGCAGACGCCGCTGGTGATCTTCAACGCGGCCACCTCGGTGATCAACAAGCAGTCGCCCTTCTATGTGCGCACCTCCTACACGCTGTGGCAGGTGACGGCGCCGCTGGCCGAGTGGGCCTGGGACCAGGGCATCCGGACGGTGGCGACCACGGTCGCGGACTACGGTCCAGGCATCGATGCCGAGAACGCGTTCAAGGCTGCCTTCGAGGCGAAAGGCGGCAAGGTGGTCGATGCAATCCGAATGCCGCTCTCTACCAACGACTTCACGCCCTTCATCCAGCGCATCCGTGAACAGGCGCCGGACGCCCTGTTCGCCTTCCTGCCGGGCGGTCCGCCCACCTTCGGCTTCACCAAGACCTACAACGACATGGGCTTGCGCGAGGCGGGCATCCGATTCCT
>PHEG01000220.1 GCA_002842835.1 Alphaproteobacteria bacterium HGW-Alphaproteobacteria-2
GCCTCCAGCGCGAAGATCGTGCAGGCCTTCACCGGCGCGCCGTTCACGTGCACCACGCAGGCGCCGCACTGGCTGGTGTCGCAACCGACATGGGTTCCGGTCAGCCCCAGCCCCTCGCGCAGGAACTCCACCAGCAGCGTGCGGCCCTCGACCTCTCCCTTCGCGGGCTTGCCGTTCACCCTCATCGAAACGGTTGGCATGCGATCCTCCTTCGGTTGTCGGGCGGACTATGGCACAGCCCCGCGGCGCTGAGAACACCGCTTATCGCGGGCGCCTGCCCTCGCGCGGATGTGGCCGTTCCGGCCCCTCCTTCAGCAGCCCGCCCACCCCCAGCGCGGCGATTTCCTCCGGCCCCGGGGTCATGCCGCAGACCACCCGCTCCAGGATCCAGTCGGCGCCCGAGGGCACGGGCGAGCGGATCGAGCCGGGCAGGCCGATCACCGCCGAGTTGCCGCGCTGCCCGAGAAACACCAGATTTCCCGGATCGACCGGGATGCCGAAGCGCGCGACATGCCCCCCTGCCCGTTCCAGCGCGCGCGGCGCGACATCGGCGACATCCGAGGTGGCCGAGCCGGTGAGCACCAGGATCAGCGGCTCGTCGCGCGCGTCCAGCGCCGCAGCAAGCGCGGGCACCTCATGCGGCACGACCGCGTCATGGGCCAGCGTGATACCCAGCGCCGAGAGCCGCGCCGCAACCGACTCACGGCCCTTCTGCGCCAGATGCGGGGGCGCGCCCGGCGTCTCTGTCTGGATCAGAGCCGCGCTGCGCAGCACCACCGGATGCAGCCGCAGCGCCCCGCCTGCGGCGCTTACCGCATCGTCCACCCGGGCGCGCGGCACGGCATAGGGAATGATCTTGACCGTCGCCACCATCTTGCCCGGCACCACGCGGGCAAGCGGCGGCAGCGTGGCCAGCGTGATCGACGGATCGGCGAGGTTGAGCCGCGTGACCGCCGCCGCATCGACGGCCAGCAGCCCTGCATCCCGGGCATAGAGATTGACCCGCCCCGTGGCCGCGGCGCCGGCGCGCAGCCCGGGCTCTCCCGCGACCAGCGCCCCCCCCACGGCCGCGGCGGCATCGTCCTCGGCCATGTCGTCGGGGCCGGGCCGGGCGACGGTGACCTGCGACACCCCGGCCGCCGCCAGCCGCGCCACATCCTCCGGCGCAAGCACATGCCCCTTGCGCAGCCGCACGCCCCCCGCCGCCAGTGAGTGGGCGAGGACCGCGCCCGCCGCCCCGGCCACGGCGACCTCCCCGAACTCCATCAGCCGCGCCTCAGCGCCAGCGTGACCTCGGCAAGAACGGCAACCGCGATCTCCGCCGGGCTGCGCGCGCCGATGTCGAGCCCCACGGGGGCGTGGATGCGGGCGATTTCGGCCTCCGTGAAGCCTGCCCCGGTCAGCCGCGCCACCCGCTTGCCATGGGTGCGGGTCGAGCCGAGGCAGCCAAGGTAGAAGACCGGTGCACGCAGCGCCGCCATGATCGCCGGATCGTCGAGTTTCGGGTCGTGGGTCAGCGTGACGACGGCGGTGCGCGCGTCGAGTGCCAGCGCTGCCAGCGCCGCGTCGGGCCAGTCGCTGACGATCGTCTCGCCCGGGAACCGCGCGGCACTGGCGAAGGCCTCGCGCGGGTCCACCAGCGTGGCTTCGTATCCCGCCAGCCGTGCCATGCGCATCAGCGGCTGGGCGATATGCACCGCCCCCACGACAACCATGCGCAAGGGCGGGTTGTGCAGTCCCACGAAAAGCGACCCCTCGAAGCCGGACTGGTCGGCATGGAACCGCCCGGCCAGCGCCGCGTCGCCCGGTGCGTCCACCAGTCGCCGCTCCCATGTCCCGGGATCCACCACCAGCGCCACCGCGCGGCGCGCCGCCCGCGCCGCCGCCAGATCGGCGAGCAGCGCCTCGGGGATGCCCTGCGCGCCGCCCACCGGCTCGACCAGCACGCGGATGCGCCCGCCGCAGGCCAGCCCCACGGCGAAGGCCTCGTCGTCGGACACTCCGAAGTCGAGCAGCCGGGGGCGACCGTCGCCGATCGCCTCCAGCGCCTCGGCCACCACCGCGCCCTCGACGCAGCCGCCCGATACCGAGCCCGCGATCCCCGCCGCGCCTGAAATGGCGAGCTGGCTACCCACCGGGCGCGGGGCAGAGCCCCAGGTCTCCACCACCGTGGCGAGTGCCGCGCCCTGCCCGGAACGGTGCCAGTCGAGCGCCGTCTCGGGGATATCGTCGAATGCCGGATGGTCCATGGCTGCCTCCCGCGCGCAGCCTGCACCGGGCGCGCCCCGCAGACCATAGCGGGCGACCGCAATCTGGGCAATTTCGCCCCCGGTTGCGCCAAACTTGCCTGCACAAAACCAGAGAGAGCACACCGATAAGTGGATAACACATTGCTAACAAGCAGGGAATCTCCTGAGAGATATTTTTCGAGAATTTTCGCTTATCGGGAAAATCGCACGAATCGCGCCCAAACTTCGCCCGATTTCCGGGGCCATATATGCCCGTGCAGAGGCGGTGAACCGACGAATGCAGATGCAGGTCGGGCACATTTCGTCAAAGCATCGAGTACCGACTGCAACCTGAACCCCTGGAGGGAAACATGAAGCTCTTCAACCTGATCAAATCGTTCAAGAACGACGAATCCGGCGCCGTCACGGTGGACTGGGTCGTGCTGACCGCGGCCATCGTGGGCCTCGGCATCGCGGTCATCGCGGCCGTGTCGACCGGCACCACGAGCCTCGGCAACAACATCTCGACCTCGCTGTCGGGCGCGACGGTCAACAGCCTCGGCACCCTGGGCTCGGCTCCGGCCGGCCCGTGATCTCTGTCGCCATGCGGGTGGCGCGGATGCGCCACCCCCGGCAGCCCGAAGCCGCGCCCCCGGGCGCGGCTCTCGTTTTCCCGGCAACTCCTGCGTCTGACACCGCAGGGGCACCGGAACCGGAAAGGAATTCGGGATGAACCGGAACGAAGCGCGCAAGCGCAAGAGTTTCCTCGAAGACACCGACGGCGCAGTCTCGGTCGACTGGGTCGTACTCACCGCGGCGCTCGTCGGCATCGGACTCGCGGTGATCGTCTCGGTTTCCTCGGGCGCGAGCAACATCGCGGACCCTGCCGCTCGCCCTGCACCGCTTCGGTCAGGCGCTCCACGGCCTCGTGCATTCGGAAGAGGGTGCCATCACCATCGAGTGGACGACCGTGACGGCCGCCCTCGTCGGGCTTGCCATCACCTCGGTATCCGCCGTTTCCTGCGGCAGCGAGATGCTCGCCATCAAGACCGGCGCGTCGCTCTCGGGCGCGCAGGTGAACAGTCTCGGCGAACTGGGCAGCATGCCCTGAACGCTCAGCCCAGACCCAGCAGCCGCGCCGCGTTCTCCTTGAGAATCAGCGGGCGCACCTCGGGCTTCACCTCGATCTTCGCGAAATCCGCCAGCCAGCGTTCCGGCGCGATCATAGGCCAGTCCGACCCGAACAGCACCTTGTGCCGCAGAAGCGTGTTGGCATAGCGCATCAGGATCGGCGGAAAGTATTTCGGCGACCAGCCCGAGAGATCGATCCAGACATTGGGCTTGTGGGTCGCGACCGCCAGCGCCTCTTCCTGCCAGGGGAAGGAAGGATGGGCGAGGACGATCGGCATGTCGGGGAAATCCACCGCCACATCGTCGATCAGCATCGGGTTGGAATACTTCAGCCGCATCCCGTTGCCCCCGCGCATGCCCGAGCCCACCCCCGTCTGCCCGGTGTGGAAGAGCGCGGGCTTGCCCGTCTCGGCAATCGCCTCGTAGAGCGGGTAGGCCAGCCGGTCGTTGGGATAAAAGCCCTGCATGGTGGGGTGCAGCTTGAAGCCCTGCACGCCGAAATGCTCCACCAGGCGGCGCGCCTCGCGTGCGCCCATCTTGCCCTTGTGCGGGTCGATCGACGCGAAGGGGATCAGAATGTCGGAATTCTCGGCAGCGATCTCGGCCACTTCCTCGTTGGAATAGCGCCGGTAGCCCGTCTCGCGCTCGGCATCGACGGGGAAGATGACGGCGGCGATGTTCTGCGCGCGGTAATGCGCGGCGGTCTCGGGCACCGTCGGCGGGTGTTTCCAGGGCGCGCCGAAGTACTCCGCCATGCGCGATTGCAAATCGTCATAGCCGTCGTCGGCATGGCAGCCGCAGGGCTCCTCGGCATGGGTGTGGATGTCGATGGCGCGGATTTTCGTCAGGTCGATCATTATGCCCTCACGGCAGTTTCCGAACGGCGCGCGGCCCCGCCCCCAAGGGTAGCGCCCGCACCTCTCACAGCCGCACCACCGCCGGGTCGTCCGGCGCATAGAGCCGCGCCAGTTCCGCCGCGCGGCAGGTCCACACGCGGTTGACGTTGAGGCTGCCCTTGGCGGTGATCTCGTGATCCTTCACCGAAGGCGGGTCGGCCAGCACCAGCGCGCGCGAGATGCGGGTGGAGGAGCCGGTGGCATGCTCCGCCAGCCGCCCGAGATGCCCGCGCACCTCGGCCAGCAGCTGCTCGCCCGCCAGCGCGCCTCCGTCACGTTCCGTCGCGATGCCCGCTGCCTCCAGCGCCGCCGGGTTGGGGAAGATCAGGAGCCCCACCTCGGCCTGCCCCGCGCCGCAGACAACCACATCCTGCGCGATGCGCCCGAAATCCTTCAGCGCATCGAGCCGCAGGGTCGAGGCATGGACCCATGTGCCGCTCGTCAGCTTGAAATCCTCCGACACGCGCCCGTCGAAGATGAGCCCGGCA
>PHEG01000221.1 GCA_002842835.1 Alphaproteobacteria bacterium HGW-Alphaproteobacteria-2
CTTGGTGGGCCGCCAGTCGGGGCCCACGACCTTGCGCACGACCTCGGTCATGCCGCGGCGGGTCAGATCGTCGGTCATCGGCACGGAACTGGGGTAGAGACGATATACGCTTTCGTCCTCGCTCCAAAAATGCACGGCACGCGAGATCGTGTCGGCCAGGATGGCGCCATTTCGCAGGTTGTTGAAATAGGGTCGCCAGTCCTTGTTGGTGAAGCTCGAGATGTTGCGTGGCACGATCGCGCCGCCGCCATCGTCGTCGTTGTTGCGGGTCTGCGCGATGCCCGGGGCGGCAAGCCCGCCGAGCGCGCCCGCCATTCCAAGCATCACGATTCGCCGGTTCGTGGTGTCGGTCATCTGTCCTCTGCCCGTCTTGTTGATTGCCTGCTGGTCATGATGGGAAGCCCGGCTTTGCTGTGCAAGAGGCGCCAACGGATGGTTCGCGGCTTTCCGCTAACGGCATATCAGGAACCGGCGGCAGGATCAATTTGCGACCGACGCGATGCGATGCCGCGGCAGGCTTCCGGGCGCTGCGTGACATGGAGGTGATTCAGCCGCATCCTAATCTGCCGGTCAAATCGGCCAAGGCGGAGCCCGACATGACCTCTAAGGACGATCCTCGCGCACATGAACCCAGTTTCGACAACATGGACGAGCGCCTCGCGCCTCCCCCGCCGGAAACCGGATTCGACATAGTTCTCGACCGCGCGCTGAGCCGCCGCGGCGTGATGTGCGGCGCGCTGCGCTTCGGGCTGGGCAGTTTCCTGCTGGGCACTGCCGGGCTCCTGCGACCGACCCTGGCGCTGGAAGGCCGATTCGGCTTCGCCCCGGTCGCGGCCTCAAGCTCCGATGCGCTGCGCGTACCCGAGGGCTTCGAGGCACGCGTCCTGCTCGCCTGGGGCGATCCGGTGCTGCCGGGCGGGGAGCCCTTCGACGCGGCCACGCGCGGCACCGCCGCAAGCCAGGCGCGCGCGATGGGTGACAACTGCGACGGCATGGAGATCTTCCAGCGCGGCGGGCGCACGGTTCTGGCCGTGAACAACGAATACATCAACCGCGCCGTTCTCTGGGGCAACCGCCCGGAAAGCAGGCCCGAGGGCGCCGACGACATCGAGAAGGGCATGATGGCCCATGGCGTCACCCTGGTGGAAATCGCGCCCGGCGCGGAGGGCTGGCGGATAGTGGCGGAAAGCCCGCTCAACCGGCGCATCACCCCAAGGACACCCATGCGCCTCTCGGGTCCGGCGGCCGGGGATGCGCTGCTGCGCACCTCGGCCGACCCGGACGGCATCGCCAGCCTCGGCACCTGGAACAACTGCGGCAGCGGGCGCACGCCCTGGGGCACGCTGCTGACCTGCGAGGAGAACTTCAACGGCTATTTCTCGCCCTCAGACCCCGCCACCGCCGACGACCCGGCCCTGCGCCGCTACGGTATCGGCGCGCGGAACTACGGCTACGGCTGGGCCGAGATCGAGCCGCGCTTCGACCCCTCGCGGGAGCCGAACGAGCCCAACCGCGCGGGCTATGTGGTCGAGATCGACCCCTTCGACCCGGCCTCGTTGCCGGTTAAGCGCACGGCTCTCGGCCGCTTCAAGCACGAGAATGCCGAGGTGGTGCTGGCGGCCGACGGGCATGTGGTGGTCTACATGGGCGACGACGAGCGCGGCGAGTTTCTCTACCGCTTCGTCTCGGCAGGCGTATTCGTGCCGGAGGGCGAGCCCGTGCGTCTGCTCGACGAGGGCCGGCTTGCAGTGGCAGTGTTCGAGGACGATGGCACCGGCACATGGCTGGACCTGACCCCGGAGGCGACAGGCATGAGCGCGGCGCAGATCGCGGTGCACACCCGCATCGCCGCCTCGCGGCTGGGGGCCACCACGATGGACCGGCCGGAGTGGGTGGCCGCGCACCCGCACCGCGCCGAGGTCTATGTCGCGCTCACCAACAACCGCGAGCGCGGTGTTGCACCGAACGCCGGTGGCGATGCCCAGCCGGTCAACGGGCCGAACCCGCGGGCCGAGAACCGCTACGGCCAGATTCTGCGCTGGCGCCCCCATGGCGGCGACCATGCCGCGGCCCGTTTCGAGTGGGATCTCTATGCGCTGGCGGGCAACCCGGCGGTGCACGCGGATGCGCGGGCGGGCTCGCCCAACATCGATGCCGCGAACATGTTCAACGCGCCCGACGGGCTGCGCTTCGACCGTTTCGGGCGGCTCTGGATCCAGACGGACGGGAACGATTCCAACGCCGGGGATTTCGCGGGCATGGGCAACAACCAGATGCTGGTGGGAGACCCGCTGACCGGCGAGATCCGGCGCTTCCTCACCGGGCCGGTGGGCTGCGAGGTGACGGGTCTCGCCTTCGCGCCCGACGGGCGCACGCTCTTCGTGGGCATCCAGCACCCGGGACCCGAAGGCGCAAGCCGCTGGCCCGATGGCGGCGAGGGCCCGCCGCGCGCAGCGGTGGCAGCCGTGCGGCGCATCGATGGCAGCGTGATCGGCTGAGGCCGGGCATGCTCTGGACGCCTGCGCGGCGTGCCTCTAGTGTCGCCGCCGGGAGGATGCGGCATGGCGACAGGCACGAATATCAAGACCTTCTTCGAGGGGCGCTGGCACGATGGCGACCCGATGGTGATGCGCGCTGCGGATCATGGTTCCTGGCTCGGGACCACGGTCTTCGACGGCGCGCGCTACGTCGATGGCCTCGCACCCGATCTGGCGGCCCATTGCGCGCGGGTGAACCGCTCTGCGGCGGCGCTGATGCTCAAGCCCACGGTCTCCGCCGAGGAGATGGTCGAGATCGTCTGGGAGGGTCTGAAGCGCTATCCGAGGGACGCCGCCGTCTACATCCGCCCGATGTACTGGGGCATCAACGGCGGGCCGCTCTGCATCATCCCGAAGGATGACGCGACGGGTTTCTGCATCTGCCTCGAAGAGGTGCCGATGCCACCCCCCGGCACCGCCACGACGCTGACCACCACGCGCTTCCGCCGCCCCGTCCTGGAGAATGCGGTAGTCAACGCCAAGGCGGGCTGCCTCTACCCCAACAACGCGCGCATGCTGGCGGAAGCCATGGCCAGGGGTTTCGGCAACGCGCTGGTGGCCGATGCCATG
>PHEG01000222.1:0-3046 GCA_002842835.1 Alphaproteobacteria bacterium HGW-Alphaproteobacteria-2
AGAGGATCGTCCCGGCGTAGCCCACGGCGGCCGCCAGCGCCGCCTTGCCCAGCATCGAGATGAAGAGCATGTCGGCGAAATCGACGAGAAAGAGTGCCGAAAGCCCCACCGCGGAGGTGAGCGACATGCGCGTCACATGGCCGAACAGGTCACCCTTGCGGAAGCGCCCTTCCTCTACCGCCGCTCCGGCCATCGCCGCCCTGCTCCTGCCCCGGCCCGGCGGCCGCGTGTCAGTCCTCGTTGATGTCGCGGTCCCAGATCTTCACCTGGCCGCGGCGCAGCCCGAGTGCGCGGCGCAGCACGAGCCAGACCACGAGCGAAACGACCGCGAGAAAGAGCAACTGGTTGGCCAGCGAGCCCTCCAGCCAGGCCGCGGGCCAGATGTCTGCCCAGAGCACGCTGCCGAGGATCACCGCGCCCAGCGCCGTGCCAAGAAACACATAGCCGGGCACCGCAAGCTCGACCAGCGCGAGCACGACCCCCGCGACGATCCAGAGCCACCAGGCCTCGCCGGTCACGACCGCCGCCCCGTCAGCATGCCGAAGGCATTGGCGAAGGCGTCAAGCGCCTGGGCGGGCACGATCACAGTCTGCTTGCCGGCGCCTTCGCCGACCTTGGTGAGTGCTTCAACCTGCTTCAGCGCGATCTGGTATTGCGCCGCCTCCAGCCCGTTCTCGTTGATCGCCTTCGCCACGACCTGCGTGGCATAGGCCTCGGCCTCGGCGCCGATGCGGCGCGCCTTGGCCTCCTGCTCGGCGGCGTAGAGCTCGGCATCGGCGGAAAGCTCCACGGCGCGTTTCTTGCCCTCGGCCTCGGTGACCAGCGCACGACGGGCGCGTTCGGCGTTGAGCTGCTGGAGCATCGCCGCCCGCGTCGCCTCGTCGAGGTTGACATCGTCGCGGATCTTGCCCACAAGCTCCGAGCGGTTGGACTGCACCTCGTCGAGTTCCATCTTGCCGATCTCCGAGCGCACGATGCCCGCCACCGTGGTGGCGATGGCGCCGTCCACGTCGCGGATTCGATAGACCGTCTTTTCCGGCTCGGTGATGCGGTAGAAGACGCTCGTCTCCACCTTGACCAGCACGTTGTCGGTAGTGATCGCGTCCTGCAGCGCATTGGGCAACTGCCGCTCGAGGATCGAGATGCGGTGCGCCACGCGGTCGAGATAGGGCACGATGAAGTTGATGCCGGGCCCCAGCACCGAGCGCAGCCGACCGAAGCGTTCCACCACATGCTTCTCGGACTGCGGCACGATGCGCACGCCCAGCAGCACGCCGACGATGACGAAGGCGGCAATGGCAAGGGTTACGGCGTTGGCGCCGAGGAAATCGGCGAATGGCGAGAACGGATCCATCTTCACATCTCCGCGAGGGGCATGGCGCGCACCATGCCTCCGCGGGGGCTGCTTGCCAAGCACGTTGCGGGCTGCGCGGCGCTCTCTTTCGTGAGCACGCTCCGCCGCCCGGACGATTGACAGCCGTGTCGCGCTCCCGCACCGTCCGGGCTCGCACGGGGCGCGCGCACGCCCGGGGGGAGAGGCCCGCAGCGCGGGCCGCATGGCACGGGACATGCTGGTCTACAGCTACGACATCCGCCTGGTTTTGGCTTCGGTGGCGATCTCGCTGATGGCCGCCTTCACCGGGCTGTCGCTGGCGCGCGGGCTGTCGGCGCTGCCGCCGGGGCCGCGCAAGGCACGTATCTCCATGGCCGCGGTGGCACTGGGAACCGGCATCTGGTCGATGCACTTCGTTGCCATGCTGGCGATGCGCTTCGAGGGTGCGGTAGTGCAGTATCGGGCAGTGGAAACCGCGGCCTCGGCCATGCTGGCGATGCTGCTCGCGGGGCTGGCTCTCCTGGTGCTGCATTTCGGGCGGCGCACGCGGGCGCGGCTGGCCGGTCTACGACCCGGCAGGCGTCGCGGTTGCGGCGGGGCTTGCTGCCGTACTCGGTATCGCCGCGGTGACGCTCGCCTATGGCGAACGCTCCGACCGGCGGGTGGTGCTGGCAACGCTGGTCTTCGGCATGGCGGTGGCGGCGGTGCATTTCGCCGCCATGCGCTGGACGAATTTCGCCGCGCATCCCGGCGCCGCAGTTCCGGTGCAGGGCATCAGCAACGAGGCGCTGGCGCTGATCGTGCTGGTGTCGTGCTTTCTCATCATGTCGGCATTCCTGCTGACCGGCGCCGGTTTCGTGATTCCCGAGGAGGCCACCGCCGCGCAGCCTGTGCCGCTCGCGCCGCTGCCCTCTGCCACCGCCCCCGAGGCAGGCGCCCGGCTTCCCTTCGAGCGTGACGGCACGATCTATTTCGTCCCGGCGGCTGATGTGGCGGCGGTGCGCGCCGAAGGACACTATACTTTCCTCTATACCCGCGAGGGACGGCTCTTCTGCCCCTGGTCGATCACCGCGGCCGAGCGCCGCCTCGGCCCAGGCGGGCTGATGCGCGTGCATCGCAGCTACCTCGTCAATCCCGCGCATGTGACGGGGTTCGAGCGGCGCAAGGACAACGGGATCTGTCTCTTCGACGGCTCTGCGCATATCGAGCGCGTGCCGGTGAGTCGGGCGCATATCGCCGGGTTGCGGGCGCGGCTGGGCCTCTAGGCGCCGTTCGTGCAGCCATTTCGCGTTTCGTGAATCCGCCCTCGCCCCCGGTGCGGCATATCTGCGCAGCCCCCGCGCCTCCGCCTAGCCTCCGGGCGAGACGGCCCGAAGGCCGCAACCCAAGGGAGGATCCGGTATGATTCCAGCCGCATTCGAGTATCACCGGCCCGGCAACGTGCCGGAAGCCGTGGCGCTGATGCGCGCCCACGGCGAGGAGGGCCGCGTGATCGCGGGCGGGCACAGCCTGATCCCGATGATGAAGCTGCGCATGGCCGCACCCGCGCATCTGATCGACATCGCGGGCATCGCGGCGCTGAAGGGCATCGAGACCGGCGCCATCATCCGGATCGGCGCGATGGTGACGCAGGCCGAGATCCTCGCCCACGAGGGGCTGGCAAAGGCCGCGCCGATCCTGGCCGAGGCGGCCGCGCAGATCGCCGATCCGCAG
>PHEG01000222.1:3085-9031 GCA_002842835.1 Alphaproteobacteria bacterium HGW-Alphaproteobacteria-2
TATGCCACCGCTGCCGCTGCTGTGCAGTTGCAGGCCGAAGGCGGGAAGGTGAAGGCCGCCGCCGTCGCCATGACGAACCTGTCCGACACGCCGGTGTACTCGGCAGGCGCAGGCGCGGCGCTCGAGGGCAGCGACTGCGGGCCCGTGGCGGTGAAGGCCGCCGTCACCGCCATGCTGGCGGACATCGATCCGGTGGACGACACCCGCGGCCCAGCCGCCTTCAAGCGGCATGTGGCGGGCGTGATCCTGGCCCGCGCCATCGCCCGCGCCTGGTCGCGCGCCTGAGGAGGGACCCATGGCGAAGATGCATCTGAAACTCACCGTCAACGGCACCGAGCACGAATGCCTGGCCGAACCGCGCGAGCTGCTCATCCATGTGCTGCGCGAGCGGCTTAATCTCACCGGCCCGCATATCGGCTGCGAGACCTCGCATTGCGGCGCCTGCACGGTCGATATCGACGGGCAGTCCGTGAAGGCCTGCACAGTGCTTGCCGCGCAGGCGCAGGGCGCCGCGATCACCACCATCGAGGGCATCGCGGGCCCGGGCGGCATGCATTCGATCCAGGAGATGTTCCGCGAGCATCACGGGCTGCAATGCGGCTTCTGCACGCCGGGGATGATAACCCGCGCCTGGCGGCTGTTGCAGGAAAACCCCAGCCCCACCGAGGAGGAGGTGCGCTTCGGCATGGCGGGCAACCTCTGCCGCTGCACCGGATACCAGAACATCGTGAAGGCCGTGCTCGCCGCCGCCGCCGAGCTGAACGCCGCAAAGGAGGCCGCACAATGAACGACATGACCCCCGAGCGCGAAGAGCGCATCGCCAAGCTCAAGGGCCTCGGCTGTTCCCGCAAGCGGGTGGAGGACGCCCGCTTCACCCAGGGCAAGGGCAACTATGTCGATGATCTGAAGCTCCCCGGCACTCTCTTCGGCGACTTCGTGCGCAGCCCGCACGCCCATGCCCGCATCCGTTCGATCAACGCCGATGCGGCGAAGGCGCTGCCCGGCGTGTTGGCGGTGCTGACCGCGGCCGATCTGGCGCCGCTCAACCTGCACTGGATGCCCACGCTTGCAGGCGACAAGCAGATGGTGCTGGCCGACGGCAAGGTGCTGTTCCAGGGCCAGGAGGTGGCCTTCGTCGTCGCCACCGACCGTTATGTCGCCGCCGACGCGGTGGAACTCGTCGAGGTCGATTACGAGGACCTGCCGGTGGTGGTGGACCCGTTCGAGGCGCTGAAGGAAGGCGCCCCGGTGCTGCGCGAGGATATCGCCGGCCAGACCGAGGGTGCGCACGGGCCGCGCAGGCACCACAACCACATCTTCACATGGGAGGCGGGCGACCATGCCGCCACCGAGGCGGCGCTGGCCGAGGCCGAGGTGGTGGCCGAGGAGATGATCTACTACCACCGCACGCATCCATGCCCGCTGGAGACCTGCGGTTGCGTCGCCAGCATGGACAAGGTGAACGGCAAGCTCACCGTCTGGGGCACCTTCCAGGCACCGCATGCGGTGCGCACGGTGGCCTCGCTCATATCCGGGATCGACGAGCACAACATCCGCATCATCTCGCCCGACATCGGCGGCGGCTTCGGCAACAAGGTCGGGGTCTATCCGGGCTATATCTGCGCCATCGTCGCCTCGATCGTCACCGGCCAGCCGGTGAAATGGGTCGAGGACCGGATGGAGAACCTGATGGCCACCGCCTTCGCCCGCGACTACTGGATGAAGGGGCGCATCGCGGCCACCCGCGACGGGCGCATCACGGCGCTCGACGCGCACGTGACCGCCGACCACGGCGCCTTCGATGCCTGCGCGGACCCGACGAAGTTCCCCGCCGGATTCTTCCACATCTGCACCGGCAGCTATGACATCCCGGTGGCGCATTGCGCGGTCGAGGGCGTCTATACCAACAAGGCGCCCGGCGGCGTGGCCTACCGCTGTTCCTTCCGGGTGACGGAGGCCGCCTACTTCATCGAGCGCATGATCGAGGTGCTGGCGCTGAAGCTCGGCATGGACGCAGCCGAGTTGCGCGCGAAGAACTTCATCCGAAAGGAGCAATTCCCCTACCCCTCGGCGCTGGGCTGGGAATACGACTCGGGTGACTATCACACGGCCTGGGAGAAGGCGCTGAAGGCCGTCGATTACGCCGGACTTCGCCGCGAACAGGCCGAGCGGCTGGAAGCGTTCCGCCGCGGCGAGACGCGCAGGCTGATCGGCATCGGGCTCACGCATTTCACCGAGATCGTGGGCGCGGGGCCGGTGAAGAACTGCGATATCCTCGGCCTCGGCATGTTCGACTCGTGCGAGATCCGCATCCACCCCACCGGCAGCGCCATCGCGCGGCTGGGCACCATCAGCCAGGGGCAGGGGCATGCGACCACCTTCGCGCAGATCCTCGCCAGCGAGATCGGCCTGCCGGCCGACAAGATCACCGTCGAGGAGGGCGACACCGACACCGCGCCCTACGGGCTCGGCACCTATGGCAGCAGGTCGACACCGGTTGCCGGCGCGGCCACCGCGATGGCGGGGCGCAAGATCCGCGCCAAGGCGCAGATGATCGCCGCCTGGCTTCTGGAGGTTCACGAGGGCGATCTGGAATGGGATGTGGACCGTTTCGTGGTGAAGGGCGCGCCCGAGCGCTTCAAGACCATGGCCGAGATCGCCTTCGCTTCCTACAATCAGGCGATTCCGGGGCTGGAGCCGGGGCTCGAGGCGGTGAGCTACTACGATCCGCCCAACATGACCTACCCCTTCGGCGCCTATATCTGCGTGATGGAGATCGACGTGGATACCGGCGAGCACGAGGTACGGCAGGTCTACGCGCTCGACGACTGCGGCACGCGCATAAACCCGATGGTGATCGAGGGGCAGGTGCACGGCGGGCTGACCGAGGCCTATGCCATCGCCATGGCGCAGGAGATTGCCTATGACGATCTCGGCAACGTCAAGAACAGCACGCTGATGGACTTCTTCCTGCCCACCGCCTGGGAGACGCCGCACTACACCACCGACCACACCGAGACGCCTTCTCGAACGCGGTGATGGATGCGTTCCGGCCCTTCGGGCTGGTGCATGCCCATATGCCGCACGACCACTGGCGCATCTGGAAAATCGCCCATGATCTGGGGCTGCATGGCTGAGATATCCCCTTCGGAAGCGCCCCCTCCCCGCCGGGGGGAGGGGGCCGCGTTGCCGGGCGACTGGCGGGCGATGCAGGCGGCGCTCGAAGGGGCGGGCTATGTGGCGGGCGATGACCTCGCCATGGCGCTGCATCTCTCGGTGGCGCTGGGCCGCCCTCTCCTGCTCGAAGGTGCGGCGGGCGTGGGCAAAACGGAACTCGCCCGGGCGCTCGCCGCGGTGCTGGGCGCGCGGCTCATCCGGTTGCAATGCTACGAGGGGCTGGACGCGGGCCACGCCATTTATGAATGGAACTACCAGCGCCAGATCCTCGCGCTGCGCGCCGCCGGAGAGGGCGCACCGGGCGACGAGGAGCGGGTATTCACCGAAGCCTATCTGCTGCGTCGGCCGCTACTTGAGGCGATCATGCAGGACGCGGCGCCGGTTCTGCTGATCGACGAGATCGACCGCGCCGACGAGGCCTTCGAGGCCTATCTGCTGGAGGTGCTCTCGGACTTCGCAATCACCATCCCCGAGCTTGGCACCATCCGCGCCCGGGCACGGCCGCATGTAATCCTCACCTCGAACGGCACGCGCGACCTGTCCGACGCGCTCCGGCGGCGCTGCCTCTATGCCTGGGTGGACTATCCCGGGCCCGAGGCGGAGCTTGCCATCCTCGCCGCGCGCCAGCCGGGGCTGGAGCCCGCGCTCGCACGCCAGATCGTGAGCTTCGTGCAGGCGCTGCGCCGCGAGGAGTTGGAGAAGGTTCCGGGCATCGCCGAGACGCTCGATTTCGCGGCAGCGCTGGCGGGGCTCGGGGTGGCCGATCTCGCTGCCGATCCGGTGGTTTTGCAGGCGACGCTGGTGACATTGCTGAAGACGCAGGCCGACCGCGCCGCCATTGCCCCCGAGGTGGCCGGGCGGCTGGCGGGGCGGGCGGCATGAGCGCCGCCACCCGCTTTCCCGCGCGCGCCGCCGGTCCCGCCGAGCGGGTGGCGGGTTTCATGGCGCATCTGCGGCTGAACGGGCTCGGCGTGGGGCTGGGGGAGACCGGGGCGGCGCTTGCCGCCCTCGCCGCCGTCAACCCCACCGATCCGGGCGAGGCGCGCGCCGCGCTGCGCGCGCTGCTGACCGGCACGCGCGATGAGGCGGCGCGTTTCGACGATCTCTTCGCCGCCTACTGGCTGAACGCGGGCCGCGAGCGGGCCGGGCAGTCCGCCGATGCGCGCCTTGGGCAGAGCGCCGCGCCGCGGTTGCCCTATGTCGCCGCCGCCATGGCCGGGGCCGGTGGCGTTCCCGACGGCACCGACGACGATGGCGGCGACGCCGCGCAGGAGGGTGCCGGGCGACTGGTGGCGGCGCGCGCGGGCAATCTCGCCCGCGTCGATCTGCGCCGCCTGATCGACCCCGCCGACATCGCCGCCGCCGAGGTGCTGGCCGAGCGGCTGGCACGCGCCATCCGGGACCGCCGCTCGCGCCGGGCACGCGCCGCGCCGCGCGGTCGGGTGGACCTGCGGCGCATGATGCGCGCGAGCCTCGCCACGGGGGGCGAGCCGTTGCGCCTCCTGCACCGTCGTCCGCCGGAGCGGCCCGCGCATCTGGTGGCGCTCTGCGATGTCTCGGGTTCGATGAAGGCGCATGCGCGGGTCTTCCTCGCTTTCCTGCGCGGGCTGGTGGCCACAGACCTGTGCGCGGATGCCTATCTCTTCCACACACGACTGGTGCGCGTGGCCGATGCCCTGCGCGACCGCGACCGTGGCCGCGCGCTAGACCGGCTGTCGCTGATGGCGCAGGGCTTCGGCGGCGGCACACGCATCGGCGGCGCGCTCGCCGCGTTCAACGCGGGCTACGCGCGCGGGCGGGTGACCGGGCGGAGCGTGGTCATCGTGCTCTCCGACGGCTACGACACCGACCCGCCCGAACTCCTGGCCGCCGAGCTTGCCCGGCTGCGGCGCCGCGGCTGCCGCATCGTCTGGCTGAACCCGCTGAAGGGCTGGCAAGGCTATGCGCCGGTGGCGCGCGCCATGGCTGCCGCGCTGCCCCATCTCGATCTCTTCGCCGCGGCGGGCACGCTTGCCGATCTCGCGGCCCTGGAAGGGGAGTTGGCCCGGTTGTGAACGACACGCCGCAGGACATCCACGCCCTTGTTGCCAGGCTGAAGGCCGAGGGTGCGGGCTTCGTGCTCGCCACGGTGGTGCGCACCGTGGCTGCCACCGCCGCCAAGGCGGGCGCCAAGGCGGTGATCCTGCCCGACGGCACGCTGCACGCCGGCTGGATCGGCGGCGGCTGCGCGCGGGGCGCGGTGCTGCGCGCGGCGCGCGATGCATTGGCGGACGGGGAGCCGCGGCTCGTCTCGGTGGCGCCCGAGGAGGTGCTGGCGGCACAGGGCGTGGCTGCGGGCGAGGCGCGCGCGGGCGTCTCGTTCGCGCGCAGCATGTGCCCTTCGAAGGGCACGACGGACATCTTCATCGAGCCGGTTCTGCCGGGGCCCGAACTGGTGGTTCTTGGCGAGAGCCCGGTGGCCGCCGCACTCGCCGGGCTGGCGCCGCGCGTGGGTTTCTCGGTGGTGCGCGCGCTGCCCGAGGCAGCGAGACGGCAACGTTTCGTCGTGGTGGCGACACAGGGCCAGGGTGATATGGCCGCGCTGCGCGCCGCGCTGGCGGCGGAGGCCGACTATCGCGCCTTCGTCGGCAGCCGCGCGAAATGGGCGGCACTGGCCGGAAAGCTGCGCGTCGAGGGCGTGGCCGAAGACCGGCTTGCCACGCTCGCCGCGCCCGCCGGGCTCGATATCGGCGCGATCGGGCCGGAGGAGATCGCGCTCTCGATCCTCGC
>PHEG01000223.1 GCA_002842835.1 Alphaproteobacteria bacterium HGW-Alphaproteobacteria-2
AGCCGTGCGGATGGCGGTGGAGGAAATCTCCCTGCCCGCGTCGGTGACAAGATCCGCGACCGTCACGCCGAAGCCAAGTTCCGCGCCCAGCGCGCCGAGCGCGCCCACATCCCCCGCCCGGCCCTTGCCGAAGCGGAAATCCGCTCCTACGACGACATGCGAGAGCCCCAGCCCCGCATGCAGCACCTCGCGCGCGAAAGCCTCCGCCGAGAGCCCGGCGAGCGCGGTGGTGAAGCTCAGCTCGAAGAGGATATCCACGCCGAGCCGTTCCAGCCGATGCGCGCGCGCCTCGGCATTCATCAGCCGGAAGGGGGCCGCGTCGGGCGCGAAAAAGCGGCGCGGGTGCGGCTCGAACGTCAGCACGCCAAGCGGCGCACCACTGCCCGCGGCCACGCCGCGCGCCTGCGCTATCACCGCCTGATGGCCCAGATGCACGCCGTCGAAATTGCCGACCGCGGCGACCGCGCCGCGATTTTCGGGGGCAACGAAGGAATGGTCCCGCACGATCCGCATGCGCCCCTGCCTAGCCGCCGTCCGGCCCGGGCGCAAGCCGCCGCCCGCGCCCGCCTCAGCCCGCGCTCCCCGGGGCCGCAAGCAGGGCGAGGATGGGTGCCAGGGCAGCGTGGTCGTCGAAGGCCGCGGCGTGGACGATGGCGGAAACCGGCGCCCTGCGGTAGCCGCCGGTATGGAGCACGAAGGGCAGCCCGGCGCGCGCTGCCGTCTCGGCATCCACCTCGCTGTCGCCCACGAAGAATCCGCCCGGCGCATTCATCTCCGCGAGGCAGTGGCGCAGCGGCGCCGGATCGGGCTTGCGGGTCGGCAGCGTGTCGCCGCAGACGATGGCGGCGAAGGTCTCGGCAAGACCCAGATGGGCGAGCACCGCCCGCGTTGGCCGCTCGGGCTTGTTGGTACAGAGCCCGAGCACATGGCCCGCGGCGGACAGCGTGGCCAGCGCCTCGGCGGCGCCGGGGTAGAGCCGAGTGAGCCCGAGCGCGCTGTCGTAGCGAACGAGGAACCCATCGAGGAGCCGCGCATGGGTGGCCACGTCGCCGGAAAGGCCGCGCGCGGCGATCATGCGCTGGACGAAAACCGGCGCGCCGTTGCCCATGAAGGCGCGCACCTCGGCAAGATCGAGCCCGGGCGCGCCCTCGGCCTCCAGCACGGCGCTCGCCACCGCGCGGTCCGCCGCGGAACACCGCCGAGCCCGCAACCAGAACATCGGCCCCCGCCGCCGCCACCTGCGGCGCGGTCTCGGGCGTGATGCCGCCATCCACCTGCAGGTGGATGGGCCGGTCGCCGATCATCGCGGCGAGGCGGCGCAGCTTCTCTACCTGCCCGGCGAGGAACTTCTGCCCGCCGAAGCCGGGATTCACCGTCATCACCAGCACCAGATCGACGAGATCGAGCAGCGTCTCGGCGGCGGCGGCGGGCGTGCCCGGGTTGAGCGCGAGCCCTGCCTTCGCGCCCGTGTCGCGGATCGCCTGCAGCGTGCGGTGGACATGCGGCCCGGCCTCGGCATGGGCGGTGATGATGTCGGCGCCCGCCTCGGCGAAGGCGGCGATGTAGGGATCGACCGGCGCGATCATCAAGTGCACGTCGAGGACACCCGCCACATGCGGACGGATCGCCTTCACAAGTTGCGGGCCGAAGGTGAGGTTGGGCACGAAATGGCCGTCCATCACATCGACATGCACCCAGTCGGCTCCCTCGGCCTCGATGGCGCGGCATTCGGCGCCGAAGGCGGCGAAATCCGCCGAGAGGATGGAAGGCGCTATCAGCACGGGGCGGCGGGGCATGGCGTGTCTCCCGGAGGTCAGTGGCGGCCCTCGAAGGTGCCCATGAAGTCGATGTCACGCACCGTCAGCGGCCCGTACTCGATGAAGAGGACCAGTGGCAGCCAGAGCGCGGCGGCGATCAGCGTCACGCGCAGGAACCGCCGCTTCATCTGCGGGTTGGCGGGTGCAGAGGCGGGCGTGCCCGGCACAACGCGGCCGTCCTCGGCCTGGGTGGTGATGCCGGTCTGGAGCGCGATGAAGAGGCAGAGGAACCAAAGAACCACGAAGAGCACCGCCCCGCCGGTGATGGTCATCACTCAGACCTCCTCGAGCTCGACGAGCGTGCCGGTGAAATCCTTCGGGTGGAGGAAGAGCACCGGCTTGCCATGCGCGCCGATCTTCGGCTCGCCGTTTCCCAGCACCCGCGCGCCCGCGGCCTGCAGCCGGTCGCGCGCGGCGCGGATGTCGTCCACCTCGTAGCAGACGTGATGGATACCACCCGAGGGGTTCTTTTCCAGAAAGCCCGCGATGGGACTGCCCGCGCCCAGCGGGTGCAGCAGCTCGATCTTGGTATTGGGCAGCTCGATGAACACCACCGTCACGCCGTGGTCGGGCTCGTCCTGCGGTGGGCCCACCTTCGCCCCGAGCGTGTCGCGGTATTGCGCTGAAGCCGCGGCGAGGTCGGGGACGGCGATGGCGACATGGTTGAGGCGTCCGATCATGGCGGGCTCCCAGTGCTGCGCTGGCCGGGATGTAGCGGTGCCGGGCACGCGCCGCAAGCCGGGAAACCCCGCCCCGGGCTCGACCCTGGGTCTCCCGCAACCTGCGCGCCGCGCCCGCGGGGCCCCGGGTCGGGTTCGTGGCGGGCACGCTCGCGCACGCCGTTCAGCCCGTCTTGCCCGCCTTGGCTGCGGGCTTCTTCGGCTTCGCCGCCGCCTTCTTCTTCGCCGGAGCCTTGGCCTTGGCCGGAGCCCTCGCCTTGGCCGAGGCCCCCGGTTTCTTCCCCTTGCCGCCCTTCGCGGCCTTCTCGGCCACCAGCGCCAGCGCCGTCTCCAGCGTCACCGCCTCGGGCTCCATGCCCTTCGGCAGGGTCGCGTTCACCTTGCCCCACTTGATGTAAGGCCCGTAGCGGCCCGCCATCACCTGCACCGGCCCGCCCACTGGGTGCTCGCCCAGCTCGCGCAGCGGCGCGGGCGCCGTGCCGCGCCCGCCACGGGCGGCCTTCTGCGCCAGCACCTCCATCGCACGGTTCATGCCGATATCGAAGACCTCGGCGGCCTCGCGCAGGTTGGCGTAGACCGAACCGTGCTTCACATAGGGCCCGTAGCGGCCGATGCCCGCCTCTACCGGCGCGCCGTCCTCGGGGTGCTCACCCACAAGGCGCGGCAGCGCCAGCAGCTTCAGCGCATAGTCCAGATCCACCGCGTCGAGTTCCACGCCCTTAGGGATCGAGGCGCGCGGCGGCTTGGGCACCTCGGCACTCGCCTCGCCCTGCTGCACATAGGGCCCGAAGCGCCCGCTGCGCAGCGTGACCGGCCGACCGTCCTCGTCATGGCCCAGAAGCCTGCCCTCGGGGCCTGTCGTGCTGCCCTCATCCTCGCCGTTCTGCGCCGAAAGGGGCCGGGTGTAGCGGCACTCGGGATAGTTCGAGCAGCCTATGAACGCCCCTCCCGAGCGCGCGGTGCGCAAGGAAAGTCGCCCCGCCCCACAGGCCGCGCAGAGGCGCGGGTCGCCCCCGTCTGCGCGCGGCGGGTAGAGATGCGGCGCCAGCACCTCGTCGATCGTCTCCAGCACCTCGGAGATGCGCAGATCGGCGGTTTCGGCCAGCGCGGCCGAGAAGTCGCGCCAGAACCGCTCCAGCACCACCTTCCAGTCACGCTCGCCAGCCGAGACCCGGTCGAGATCCTCTTCCAGTTCGGCGGTGAAGTCGTAGCCCACGTATTTGCGGAAGTAGTTGACGAGGAAGATCGTCACCAGCCGCCCCTTGTCTTCCGGGATCAGGCGGTTCTTTTCCTTGCGCACATAGCCGCGGTCCTGGATCGTGGTGACGATCGAGGCATAGGTCGAGGGTCGGCCGATGCCCAGCTCCTCCATCCGCTTCACCAGCGTCGCCTCGGTGTAGCGTGGCGGCGGCTGGGTGAAATGCTGCTCGGGCGTCACGCCGCGCTTCTCCGCTGCCTCGCCCTGCATGATCTGCGGCAGGCGGCGGTCGTCCTCGTGGCCGTCGCGGCTCGCCACCTCCACCGTCGTGCGCTCGAGCCTTGCCGCCTCCATCTGGCTGGCGATGGTGCGCTTCCAGATCAGGTCGTAAAGGCGGCGCTGGTCGGCGTCCGATATGCGCAGCTTGTCGGGCGCCGCCGCCATGTCGGTCGGGCGGATGCACTCGTGTGCTTCCTGCGCGTTCTTGGCCTTGTTCTTGTACATGCGCGGGGATTTCGGCACATACGCCGCGCCGAAGCGATCCCTGATCGCGTCGCGCGCGGCCATCACCGCCTCGGGGGCCATGTCGATGCCGTCGGTGCGCATGTAGGTGATCAGCCCCGCCTCGTAGAGCCGCTGCGCCGCGCTCATCGTCTGGCGCGCGCCGAAGCCGAACTTGCGGCTCGCCTCCTGCTGCAGGGTCGAGGTCATGAAGGGCGGCGCGGGGTTGCGGCTCGCGGGCTTCGCCTCCACCGAGTCCACATGCAGATCGCGCGCCGCCACGGCCTGCACGGCCAGCTCCGCCGCCTCGGCCGTGGCGATGTCGAACTTCTCCAGCCTCCGCCCGCCCAGAACGGTGAGCCGTGCCTCGTACTCCTGCCCGCGCGGCGTGGCGAGCCGCGCCGTGACGCTCCAGTACTCCTGCGCGCGGAATGCCTCGATCTCCATCTCGCGCTCGACGATCAGACGCAGGCAGACCGACTGCACCCGCCCCGCCGAACGCGCGCCAGGCAACTTGCGCCAGAGCACCGGCGAGAGGTTGAAACCCACCAGATAGTCGAGCGCGCGGCGCGCCAGATAGGCCTCGACCAGCGGCGCGTCGATCTGGCGCGGATTCTTCATCGCCTCGGTGACGGCGGATTTGGTGATCGCGTTGAAGACGACACGGCTG
>PHEG01000224.1 GCA_002842835.1 Alphaproteobacteria bacterium HGW-Alphaproteobacteria-2
GTGTTGCCGGTCTGCTTGTTGAGGTCATAGGCGAAGTCGGCCTTCACGTAGCCGCCGAACTTCAGCGTCAGGTCGCTGGGCACGTCCACGCCGCCGCGCTTGGCCTGGGCCATCTGCGCCTCCAGCGTGGCGACGCGAGCCTCGAGCGCGCAGGCGTCGCAGGCACCGGCCGAGCCGGCGAAGGCGGGCGTCAGCATCGAGGCGCCAAGCAGCGCCGCCGCCGCCCCTGCCCCGATACGCGCATGTTTTCCTGTCATGGGTTCCTCCGTGAGGGTTCCTGTTCCGTCGCGGCGCCCGGATGGCCCGGAATCGCCGGTCTGCGCTTGTGCAACCAGACAGGATATTCATGGACCGGCGGTCCACTCACGGGTGATCACCCCAACGTGGTGAACGAAGGTGATCGGGCGCGGTTGCATGAATGTCACGAACCGCAAAAGGAAGGGCGGCCCCGAAGGGCCGCCCCGAAGCCTGGGTCTGCGCGGTTGCGCGGATCAGAAGTTGAACTGAACCGCGGTCTGCAGACGAAGGGCTTCGCGGTCGCCGCCGCCGAAGCGCTCGGCCTCGAACCAGCTGGCTTCGAAGGCCACCGAGTAGCGCTCGACCGGCGTCCACCACAGGGTGGCGAAGGCCGACTGAAGCTCCTTCAGGCCGGGGCCGCCGCCCAAAGCCGTCTGACCGAGGTTGTCCTCGATCTTGTGGTAGCCGTAGGCGAGCTGGCCGCGGATGACATCGGTCAGCTGCTGCGAGATGCCGGTGGCGAAGCCCCACTGCTCGATGTCCTTGCCGCCTTCCCAGAGCCCGGCCGAGGCGCCGACGTTCACGCCATAGCCCGTCTCGGAACCGCCGCCCCCGGCATTGCGGTTCTTGATGTCGCGCAAGACACCCGCGACGCGGAAGCTGTAGCTGCCCTGCGCCCAGCGGATCATCGCCAGGAAGTCCGGGTAACGCTCGTTGGTGTCGACGTTGGAACCGTCACCGATGATTTCCGGGTTCTCGACGGCGAGCGAGTAGGTCAGGTTGCCCGACTTGCCGGTGTAGCGCAGGCCCGCCTGACGGATGAAGGGCGTGCCCACCGGGCCGCCGAAGTCAACCGTGCCGGGGCTTTCCGCGAGCGGCATGAACAGCGTCCAGGTCTGGCCCGCGAGCCAGCCGTTCCACTCCACGAAGGCGTGGCGCATGCGCGGGTTGTTGGAGTTCGAGATCGCCTGGTTGCCCGGGGAACCGAAGAAGTCCACCTCGAAGAAGGCCTTGATCGGGCCCAGCGCGGTGTCCTTCGTCGCGGTGAAGTTGAACCGCGTCTGCTGGGCGTGGAACTGGAAGCCGCCTTCGTCGGCCTGCTGGAACAGGCCGGCGCCGAACTGGTTGCCGCCACCCGCGTGGTTCACGTCATAGATGAAGTCGGCCTTCACGTAGCCGCCGAACTTCAGCGTCAGGTCGGCCGGCACGTCCACACCGCCGCGCTTGGCCTGGGCCATCTGCGCCTCGAGCGTGGCAACGCGGGCTTCCAGCGCGCAGGCGTCGCAGCCCCCCGCCGAACCCGCGAAGGCCGGCGTCAGCAGCGAGGTGCCAAGCAGCGCCGCCGCCCCGAGTGCCCCGACCCGCATGGTTTTTTTGGTCATGAGGTTTCTCTCCTTGATTCGTCATTAAGGTCCGGTCCTCCCGCACCCGTGATGAACCATGGCACTTCTTTGTGATGTTGTGGTGCCGAAAAATGACGGAAGCATGAATGGACGTGAGAATGTTGCAACGATGCAACGCATGCGAACGAGGGGCGGCAAGCCCCGGAGAACAAGACGGAAAGGAACGAGACAGATGTTCGGAAAGATCCTGATCGCGAACCGTGGCGAAATCGCCTGCCGGGTGATCAAGTCGGCGCGCAAGATGGGCATCGCCACGGTCGCGATCTACTCGGACGCCGACCGCAACGCGCTGCATGTGAAGATGGCCGACGAGGCGGCGCACATCGGCCCCGCGCCCGCCAGCCAGTCCTACATCGTGATCGACAAGGTGATGCGGGCGATCCGCGACACGGGCGCCGATGCGGTGCACCCGGGCTATGGCTTCCTGAGCGAGAACAAGGCCTTCGCCGAGGCGCTGGAGGCCGCGGGCATAACCTTCATCGGCCCGCCCGCCTCGGCCATCGAGGCGATGGGCGACAAGATCACCTCGAAGAAGCTGGCCGCGGCGGCGGGCGTCTCCACAGTGCCGGGCTACATGGGCATCGTCGCCGACGCCGAGGAAGCGGCACGCATCGCGGGCGAGATCGGCTATCCGGTGATGATCAAGGCAAGCGCGGGCGGCGGCGGCAAGGGCATGCGCATCGCCTGGAACGACCGCGAGGCGCGCGAGGGCTTCCGTTCCTCGCAGAACGAGGCGGCGGCGAGCTTCGGCGACGACCGCATCTTCATCGAGAAATTCGTCACCCAGCCCCGGCACATCGAGATTCAGGTGCTGGGCGACAAGCATGGCAACGTGATCTACCTCGGCGAGCGCGAGTGCTCGATCCAGCGCCGAAACCAGAAGGTGGTGGAAGAGGCGCCCTCGCCCTTCCTCGACGAGGCGACGCGCCGCGCCATGGGCGAGCAGGCCGTGGCGCTTGCCAAGGCGGTGGACTACTGTTCGGCGGGCACGGTGGAATTCATCGTGGACGGCGCACGCAACTTCTACTTCCTCGAGATGAACACGCGCCTTCAGGTGGAGCATCCGGTCACCGAGCTGATCACCGGCGTGGACCTCGTGGAGCAGATGATCCGCGTCGCGGCAGGCGAGCCGCTGGACCTGACGCAGGACGACATCACTCTCGACGGCTGGGCGATCGAGAGCCGTCTCTACGCCGAAGACCCCTATCGCGGTTTCCTGCCCTCCACCGGGCGGCTGACCCGCTACCGCCCGCCGCAGGAATTCGCCGACGACGGCGCGGTGGTGCGCAACGACACCGGCGTCTACGAGGGTGGCGAGATTTCCATGTTCTACGACCCGATGATCGCCAAGCTCTGCACCTGGGGGCCGACGCGGGCGGCGGCGGTCGAGGGCATGCGCGAGGCGCTCGACGCCTTCGAGGTGGAGGGGATCGGCCACAACCTGCCGTTCCTCGCCGCGGTGATGGATCACCCGCGCTTCGTGGCGGGCGACATCACCACCGCCTTCATCGCCGAGGAATACCCCGACGGCTTCGCCGGGGCGGAGTTGCCCGATGAGCGGCTGCGGCTGCTGGCGGCCGGGGCTGCCGCGATGCACCGGGTTTCCGAGATCCGCGCCGCGCGCATCTCGGGGCGGATGTCGCACCACGAGCGCGAGGTGGGCGCCGACTGGGTGGTCTCGCTCGCCGGGCGCGACTTTCCCCTGACGGTGCTGGCCGACCGCGAGGGCGCCAGCGTGCGCTTCGCGGATGGTGCGCTGATGCGCGTCGAGTCGGACTGGGTGCCCGGCGAGCCGCTCGCGGTGCTGGAGATCGACGGCATCCGCGTGGTGGCGAAGGTGGCGCCCATTCCGATGGGCTTCCGCATGCGCCACCGCGGCGCCGATCTCGCCGTGAAGGTGCGCACGCCACGCCAGTTCGAGCTGGCCGCGCACATGCTGGAAAAACTGCCGCCGGATACCTCGAAACTGCTGCTCTGCCCGATGCCGGGGCTTGTCGTCTC
>PHEG01000225.1 GCA_002842835.1 Alphaproteobacteria bacterium HGW-Alphaproteobacteria-2
CTGGGTGGTGCCGACGATGCGGACCTCGGCGCCGAGGGCGCGGATGCCCTCCACCTTCGTCTGCGGCACCAGGCTCGACATGCAGATCACCGCCCTCAGGCCCCGGGCGCGCGCGGCCCAGGCCACGCCGCGACCGTGATTGCCCGTCGAGCAGCAGGTCACGCCTTCCACACCCGCGGGCAGAGACATCACCGCGTTGAGTGCGCCGCGCAGCTTGAAGGCACCGATCGGCTGCATGTTCTCGAGCTTGAGCAGGAACTCCTGCCCGGCCCGCGCCGACATGAAGGGCGAGGGCACAAATGGTGTCGCGTCGGCTGCGCCCCTGATCACCCGCCGCGCGGCGAGGATGTCGGCAAGCGTGACACCCATCTCAACCGGCATCCTTCACCGCCGAGAGGAACTGCCGGGTGCGCTCGCGTTGCGGATTGCCGAAGAGCTGGTCCGGCGGTCCCTGCTCCTCGATCTTGCCACTGTAGAAGAAGCAGACGCGGTCCGATATGTCGCGGGCGAAGCCCATCTGGTGCGTGACCATCAGCATTGTCAGGTTGTGTTCGGCGACGAGCTTGCGGATCACGGTCGTCACCTCGCCGATCACTTCGGGGTCGAGCGCCGATGTCACCTCGTCGAACAGCATGACCTTGGGCCGCATGGCCAGCGCGCGGGCGATCGCCACCCGCTGCTGCTGGCCACCGGACAGGCGCGAGGGATGCTGGTCCTTCTTCTCGATCATGCCGACCATGGAGAGGAGTTCCTCGGCACGGTCGCGCGCCTCGGCCTTCGGCAGGCGCAGCACCTGGACCGGCCCCTCCATGCAGTTCTGCAGCGCCGTCATGTGGGGAAAGAGATTGAAGTGCTGGAAGCACATCCCGATCGAGGCGCGCATCTCGCGCAGGTAACGCTCGTTCGCAGGTACCAGCCGACCATCCCGCTCCATGTGTGTCAGCGGCTTGCCGTCAACATAGATCACCCCGCCGTTGATCGTCTCCAGCGTCATCAGCATCCGGAGCACCGTCGTCTTGCCCGAGCCCGAGGGGCCGATGACCGTAACCATCTCGCCCTCGGCAACATCGAGGTCGAGGTCGTCGAGCACGGTCAGCGTCCCGTAGCTCTTGGTGACGTTCATGAAACGGACCATCGGGCGGTCACCCTCGGGAAGTTCCAGCGGATAGGCGGACATGTCCATGTGTCAGAGTCCCAGCTTGCGGCGCACCCAGCCCTCGAAGACCCGAACGAACCCTGCCGCGGGCAGGGAGATCGCGAGGAAGATCACGCCGACGAGGGTATATGGTTCGAGGAAGCGATAGTGTTCAGACCCGATGGCGTTGGCGGTGTGCATGAGTTCGGCCACGCCGATCACGCTCAGCATCGGGGTATCCTTGAATATTCCGATGAGATAGTTGCCCATTCCGGCCACGGAAGGCGGCAAGGCCTGCGGAATGATGATGCGCAGGTAGGTGTCGCGGGTCGAGAGATTGAGCGCCCGGCAGCTCTCCCACTGCCCCCGGGGCACGGCCTCGATGCCCGCACGGTAGACTTCGGAGAGATAGGCGGAGTAGTGCAATCCGATCGCGATCATGCCCGCCGTCCAGGGCGACAGGCGGATTCCGAACTGCGGCCCCACGTAGAAGACGAAGAATATCTGCAGGACAAGCGGGGTCGAGCGGATGAACTCGACCAACTCGCGCACGACCTTCGTCAGCGGCGTCCAGGGTGTGCGTTGTGCGAGCGCGAGCACAAGGCCGAGCACCACCGCGATGGCGTAGCCGACGCCGGCGGCGATGAGCGTGTTCAGCGTCGCCGCGAGCAGGCGTGGCAGGATCTCTGCGGTGAACTCCCAGTTCCAGTCGAACCTCATGTGCGGCCGAGCCTCCGTGCCATCGCGCGCTCTAGCCCGCGCATGAACGGGGTCACGAGGAACCGTGCGAGGATGTAGTAGACGACCAGAGCTGTTCCGAAGGCCTCCGCCGAGAGGAAGGTCGAGGCGTTGATTTGCTTGGCCTCGAACATGAGATCCGCGACCGATATGAGCGAGACCAGTGCGGTCCCCTTCAGAAGCTCGATCAGCAGGTTGCCCCAGGACGGCAGCATGATCGCCAGCGCCTGGGGCAGGATGATCCGGCGCATCCGCTTCGTCGGCGACATCGAGAGGGCATAGGCAGCCTCCCACTGTCCTTTCGGCACCGATCGGATCGCGCCGCGCACGAGCTCGGCGCCATAGGCCCCGATGTTCAAGCCCACCGAGAGGAAGCCCGCCGTGAACTTGTCGAGGTTGATGCCGAAGAGCGGGAGCACGAAGAAGATCCAGTAGAGCTGGACCAGCAGGGACGTGCCGCGAAAGATCTCGATGTAGACCACCGCAGTCCCGCGGATCAGCCAGTTTCCCGAGAGCTTGCCCAGACCCGCAAGCAACGCCACGGTGATCGCCACGAGTGCCGCGAGTATGAACTGCTCGGCAGTGACGACCGCACCGCCGAGGAAGCGCCAGCCGTAGGTCGCCAGGAATTCCCAAATAGGCATCGGCGCCCCCCCGTGCCGGGACGGTGGGGGACGGCCGGGCCGCCCCCCGGGCGAGATCAGCGGTTCGCGCAGACCCATTCGGTTGTCACGTCGCCCGGCAGCGAGCCCTCGCCGTAACCGTATTCGGCCACCGCTGCCATCATCTCGGGGGAGCCGAGATAGGAGGCCTGCGCCGCATTGAAGGCATCGACGAAATCCTGGTCCGCCTTGCTGAATCCGATACCGGCCCAGTTGATGGAGTCTTCGGGCATCGCGGCGGGATCGGTCACCTCGAGCGCGCCGCCCGTGCTGTCGGCGAGTTGCTTCATGGTGAAGTAGGTGCCCGCGCCGGCGTCGGCGCGGTCGGCCCGCACTGCCGCGAGGATCTCGGTCGGGCCCGGCACCTGCATGATCTTGCCTTCTTCGACACCTGCGGCCTTCGCGGCCTCGATGTTCGAATATCCCGCACCCGTGACCATGATCGCGCCGCTCTCGCGGATGTCGTCGTAGTTGCCGATGCCCTTGGGATTGCCCGCCTGCACGAGGAAGGCATC
>PHEG01000226.1 GCA_002842835.1 Alphaproteobacteria bacterium HGW-Alphaproteobacteria-2
TTCAACCATCGCCGACTGCTCGAGCCGATCGGGAACATCCCGCCCGCCGAGGCCGAGGCAAAGCACTACGCCAAACTGGAGGCCCATGCCGTGGCGGCGTGAGACTCAAAACAACCCGCCTCCGGGAAACCCGGCGCGGTTCAATCCCAGTTGGTGGACCACTTCAGTGGGGGCACTCCAGTGCTGTCCGAGGCGCTGGCGCGCAGTCGGCTGGTGGCGCAGGATGCCGCCATCGGGCTGGTGTTCCCGGCGCTCTTTGCTGCCGGTGTGCTGCTGATCAATATCTACGCCCGCGACGTGCATATCGACGCCCATGCCGTTCTGCTGGGCGAGATCGGGCTGGTCTGGCTTGATGTGGTGACGCTTGTCGGGTCGAGGTGGCGCACGCGCCGCTAACGCTGGCGGTGGTGCTCGCCATCGACCTGGCGGTGGTGCTGGCGCTGTGGAAGGAGCTGAAGCTCGCGACCTTCGATCCGGGGCTCGCGGCGGCACTGGGCTTTGCGCCAGGGTTGCTGTTTCACCTGCTGCTCGGGCTGACATCGGCCACCGCGGTGGCCAGTTTCGATATCGGCGGCGTGGTGCTGTTCGGCGCCTTCGCCATCGTACCGCCTGCCACCGCCTATCTGCTGACCGACCGGCTGGGGCGGATGGTCGGGCTGGCGGTGGCGCTGTCGCTGGTGGCCAGCGTGCTGGGCCATGCGCTGGCGGTCGCCTGGGATGTGCCGATCGGCGGGATCATGGCCTGTGTCTCGGGGGCGGGTTTCGCGCTGGCACTGGTCTTCGCGCCGCGCCGCCGCTTGCCGCACCCTGGTGGCCCATCTGTGGAGCCATCACAACCAACCCGAGGCCGCCGAGGAGAACACCGCGCGGGCGCTGCGCGAGTATTTGCACTGGTCCGAGGCGATGGCGCGCGGCACTATCCACGCGGCGCTCGACGCAGGCCTGGTGCGGCGCGAGGCGGGGCCGAGGCACGTGCCACCCTGCCGCGCGACGGCGTCACGTCGGCGGCTGCCGCGCGGGGGTGAGGCAGGGGCCGCGCCGGCCTTGCGCGCGGGCTGGCATTCGGGGCACTCTGGCCACGGTTTGCCGAGGTGTCGCCCATGGCCAGAACGCTCGACCAGCCCGCGCCGGCCGACGCCGCGCCGCTGCCGCGCTACCTGCGCATCATGCAGACCCTGCGGGCACGGATCGCGGCGGGCAGCTACGCGCTGCAAACGCTGATGCCGACCGAGGCCGAACTCTGCGCCGAATTCTCGGTCAGCCGCTATACGGTGCGCGAGGCGCTGCGCCGGCTTGCCGAACAGGGGCTGGTCGCGCGCCGCAAGGGCGCGGGCACGCTGGTTGTCGCGGCCGAGGCGCAGCCGCTTTTCAGCCATTCCATGCGCTCGCTGACCGAATTGTTCGAATATGCGCGCACCACCACTTTCGAGATCGCGCGCATCGGCCTCTCGGCGGTCGATGCCGAGGAGGCGGCGCAACTGGGCTGTGCGACCGGCGCGCAATGGCTGCGGGTCACCGGACTGCGCCGCGTGCGCCCGGGCGGGCCGCCGATCTGCCACACCACGGTGCTGGTGCACGACCGCTTTGCCTGGCTCGCGCCCGAGATGCCGGGTTGCCGCGGCCCGATCTATGCCCTGGTCGAGCGTCGCGCCGGCGTGCCGGTCGCCGAAGCGGTGCAGACCGCGCGCGCCATGGCGATGCCGCCCGGGATCGCGGCGCAACTGGGCGAGGCACCGGGCGGCTGCGCCATGCGGATGGAGCGGCGCTACCTCGACGAGGCGGGCGCGACGATGCTGATGTCGCTCAACCTGCACCCGGCCGAACGCTTCAGCTACTCGATACGCATCCGTCGCGACGGGCTCGCCTGACGGCGGCAGGGTGCGCGCCCTGTCAGGCCGCCGGCTCGCCGGTGCCGATGATGCCGCGCGCGGCGAGATCGGCTCGTGACGCCGCGTCGAGGCCGAGCAGCCCGCCGAAGATATCGTCATTATGCGCCCCCAGCGCCGGGCCGGGATGTTGAATTCGCCCGGGCGTGCGCGACAGCTTCGGCGCCACGTTCTGCATCGCCAGATCGCCGAACACTGGGTGGGCGACGCGCACGATGGCTTCGCGGGCGCGGAAATGCGCATCCTCCAGCATCTCGGGCGCGCGGTAGATGTCGCCGCAGGGGACGCCCTTGTCCTCCAGCAGGTGGCTGAGCGGCGCCGCCTCGTGCTCGCGGGTCCAGTCGGCGATCAGCGCGTCGAGCTCCGCCTGGTTGCGACCGCGCGCCGAATGGCTGGCATAGCGCGCGTCATGCGCCAGTTCGGGCCGGCCCATCGCCTCGGCCAGCCGGGCGAAGACGGTGTCCTGGTTCGCCGCGATCAGGATGAACCGCCCGTCGCGGGTCGGGTAGACATTCGACGGCGCGACATTGGGCAGGATCGCGCCGGTGCGCTCGCGCACCAAGCCGGCCTTGTCGTATTCGGTGACGAGCGATTCCATGACGTTGAGCACCGCCTCGTAGATCGCGCTGTCAACGACCTGGCCCTGGCCGGTGCGCGCCACCTCGTGCAGCGCCATCATGCCACCGAGGCAGGCGAAGGTGGCGGCCAGCGTGTCGCCGATCGAGATGCCCATGCGGCTCGGTGGCGTCGACGGGTCGCCGACCACATGGCGCAGCCCCCCCATCGCCTCGCCGATCGCACCATAGCCCGCGCGTTTGGCGTAAGGCCCGGTCTGGCCGTAGCCCGAGACGCGGATCATCACCAGCCGCGGGTTGATCTCGAACAGGGCATCGGGCCCCAGGCCCCAGCGTTCCATCGTGCCGGGGCGGAAATTCTCGATCAGCACATCCGAGTTGCGCACCATCCGGCGGATCAGCGCCTGGCCCTCGGGTTCGCGGGCGTTGATCTCGACCGATTTCTTGTTGCGCGCCACCACGGGCCACCAGAGGGATTTGCCATGCGGCTTCTCGCGGCCCCACTGGCGCATCGGGTCGCCGCTGCCCGGCTGCTCGATCTTGATCACCTCGGCCCCGAAATCGGCCAGCAACTGC
>PHEG01000227.1:0-1116 GCA_002842835.1 Alphaproteobacteria bacterium HGW-Alphaproteobacteria-2
CGAGATCATCCGGGGCGCCAAAACGGGCGACCGGGCCGTGGCCAAGGCGCTCGACTTCGTGCGCCAGATCCGCAAGACGCCGATCGTGGTGAACGACGCTCGCTTCTTCTACGCCAACCGCTGCATCATCCCCTACATCAACGAGGGTGTGCGGATGGTGGCCGAGGGTGTGGCGCCCGCGCTGATCGAGAACGCGGCGAAGCTGGTGGGCATGCCGCTGGGCCCGCTGCAGCTGATCGACGAGACCTCGATCGACCTCGGGGTGAAGATCGCGAAGGCCACCAAGGCCGCGATGGGCGCGGATTATCCCGACGACGCGGTGGACGAGGTGCTGTTCTGGATGGCCGATCAGGGGCGGCTGGGGCGCAAGGCGAACGCGGGCTTCTACGCCTATGACGCGGCGGGCAAGCGGCAGGGTTTCTGGGACGGGCTGGCGGCGAAATACCCGTCCGCTGCCCGGCAGCCCGAGGTGACCGAGGTGCAGCATCGCCTGCTGTTCGCGCAGGTGCTGGAAGCGGTGCGCGCTCTGGAGGCGGGCGTGCTGACCGACATCCGCGAGGGCGACGTGGGGGCCATCCTCGGCTGGGGCTTCGCGCCCTGGTCTGGCGGGCCGTTCTCGTGGCTCGACATGATCGGCGCGGGCCGGGCCGTCGAGATCTGCGAGAGCCTGGCGGCGCGGCACGGGGCGCGCTTCGAGGCACCGGCACTTCTGCGCGAGATGGCGGCGAAGGGCGAGCGCTTTTACAGCCGCTTCGCCCCGGGCAAGGCGGCCGCCTGACGCGCCATGCGCCCGCCCCCCGGGGCGGGCGTTCAGCCCGTGCGCGCGGCAGCCAGGCCCGCCGCGGCGCCCTGCGCCAGCGCTTCCCAGTCGCTGCCCTTGGGCACCACGCCCTCGAAACTTGCGATCGCGGTGTGGGGCGGCACTCCCGCCCCGGTGCCGAGCGGCACCTCCCCCGCCGAGGCGGCGTGCGCCGCCTCGACCATCAGGCGGCGGAATTCGACGATGGCGAGGTCGGAGGAGCCCAGAACGTCGCGGCTGCGGTCCACGATGGCGCCCATCGAGGCCCACATGGCGATGTCCTGGTTCGGGATGCCCTCGATGCCGGTGAAACTGCC
>PHEG01000227.1:1136-6491 GCA_002842835.1 Alphaproteobacteria bacterium HGW-Alphaproteobacteria-2
ACCCGGATGTACTCGTGCGTCGCCGCGTTGCGGATCGGGCGGCGGATGGCGGCATAGTGGAAGCCGTAGGCCGTGCATGCCGATTGCAGCCGCGGTGCGCGGTCGGTCGAGGGACGATACCAGGCCTTGTCATCGGCGGCGGCGCCTTCGACGCGGGCCGGCACCATGTCCGACGAGTGCAGCGACGAGGAATGCGCGCTGTCGATCTGGCCCTCGGTGATCTGCGCCCAGTTGGCGGGCACGCGGATCTTGAGGATCGAGACCCGCTCGGCACCGGTGGGTGCGAAGGCGGGCGGGCGGAAGGCCGGGGCCTCGCCCGCGCCCAGCCAGGCCCAGACGAAGCCGCCCGCCTCCTGCACCGGATAGGCGCGGTGGCGCACCGTTCCCTGCATAGGGCTGTCGGGTGGTTCCGAGGCCATGGTCACGACGTGCCCTTCGACGTCGATCTTCCAGCCGTGATAGAGGCAGCGCAGCCCGCACTCCTCGTTGCGGCCCAGCACCAGCGAGGCGCGCCGGTGCGGGCATAACTCGTCGAGGAGCCCCAGTCGGCCCTCGCTGTCGCGGAAGGCGACGAAGCGCTCGCCCAGAGCCTCGACCAGCAGGGGCGGGCCGTCGGCCTCGGCCACCTCTTCGGAGAGGCAGACGGGCACCCAATGCGCCCGCATCAGCCCACCCATTGCCGTGCCGGGGCCCACCCGGCAGAGGATTTCGTTCTCTTCGCTTGTGAGCATCGTTTCTCTCTCCCTGAGTCGAACATACGGATCCGGGAGGGCGTTGACAACGAAAGTTAGTTATCTAACCTGAGCTGCGGAGAACCATGTAACCGGGACGATGCTGAGCTTGACGCTTGCGCGCCGCCGGGCGCTGACACCGGCAATCACGGAATTCATCCTCCGTCCGGCGGAGGGGGGGGGGCTGCCTGCCGTGGCCCCTGGTGCGCATGTCTGCCTCACCACGCCCAGCGGTGCAGAGCGCGCCTATTCCATCGTCAACGCCGATGCGGCCGCGGATGCCTATGTGAGCGATCTGGCAGCGCGCGACCCCGGCAACGGTTTCGCGCTGACGGAGGCACCGGAGCATCTGCTGATCGCGGGCGGCATCGGCATTACGCCGATCCTGCCCATGGCGCGGCACCTGGCGGCGACCGGACGGCCTTTCCGGCTGATCTACTGCACCCGTGCGCCGGAGGAGACTGCCTATCTGGCCGAGGTGGCGGCACTCGGCCCCGCGGCCACGCTGCACCATGACGGCGGCGACCCGGCGCGCGCCTTCGATTTCTGGGAACTGTTTGCCGAACCCACCCGCGCGCATGTCTTCTGCTGTGGCCCGGCGGGGCTGATGGAAGAGGTGCGCGCGGTCAGCGGCCACTGGTCCGAGGGGGCGGTGCATTTCGAGGATTTCGCACCCGACGCGCCGCACCCCGAGGACCGACCCTTCACTGCCGTGCTCGCGCGCTCCGGGCGGCGCGTGGAGGTTGGTGCGCGCCAGACGCTGCTGGATGCGCTCGCCGCCGCCGGGGTGGCGCTGCCAGCCTCCTGCCGGGCGGGCGTGTGCGGCACCTGCCGCTGCGGGCTCGTCGCGGGCGAGGCAGAACACCGCGACCGGGTGTTGACGCAGGCGGAACGCGCAGGGCAGATCATGCCCTGCGTGTCGCGGGCCCGGGGGGGTGAGCTTGTCCTCGATCTCTGATCCGGTGCGGCTCGGCGTGGTCGGGCTGGGGCGCGGCTTCGCGCTCAGCGCGCGGGCCTTCGCCGAGAGCCCGCATCTGCGTCTTGTCGCCGCAGCGGATCCGCTCCCCGGGCCGCGGGCGGCCTTCGTGCGGGCCTTCGGCGGGCGCAGCTATCCCGATGTGGCGGCGCTCGCCGCTGACCCGGAGGTGGAGGCCGTCTATGTCGCCACGCCGCACGGGCTCCACCGCGCCCATGCCGAGACGGCATTCCGGGCGGGCAAGCATGTGCTGGTGGAGAAACCCATCGCTGTAACGCTCGCCGATGCCGAGGCGATGGTCGCGGCGGCGGCGGCGATGGGCGTGCACCTGATCGTCGGGCCCTGCCACAGCTTCGACGCGCCCGTGAGGGGTGGTGTTCGGCCAGGCGGTGCATCAGGTGGATGTGGTGCGCCGCCTCTGTGGTGGGCGGGCGACATCGGTATGCGCCCAGGTCGGCGCCTGGGATGCGGTGCGGCCCACCGAGGGCGCTTATGCCGCGCTTCTCACTTTCGCCTCCGGGGTCTTCGCCAGCCTCGTCTATTCAGGCTACGGCCATTTCGACAGCGACATCTGGCAGGAAGGCCTCACCGAGCTGGGCACGCCGCGCGGTCCGCGCGGGCCGCGGCACTGGGCGGACGCTGCCGGGGAGGCAGCGGCGCAGGTGGCGCGCGGCTTCGCCGGGCTCGATGGCCTGCCCGGGCCGGTGGCACACGAGCATTTCGGCCCGGTGCTGGTCTTCGGCGACCGGGGCGACCTGCGCCTCACGCCGCGCGGGGTGGAACTGTGGCGTGACGGCGCCTGCGCCGCGGGCATCGTCCGGTACAGACCGGGCGTTGGGGGCTGGCGACGCTGGAGGTCTGCGAGGCTATTCTCGCGTCGGCGCGGTCCGGCGCGCCGGTGACACTGCACCATCAGAGGGAGGTAGGCGGATGACCGCGCTCAGGCTCTCGCTCGCCATGGGAGATTACGACCGCACGCGGCCCATCGCCGACGGGCGGGTGCGGATCGACGGGGTGGAGCCCGTGGCGCTGCTGCTCAGCCCCGAGGAGATGTTCTTCAACGCCTTCCGGCACCGGAGCTACGACATTTCGGAGCTGTCGCTGTCCTCCTATGCGCTCTCGCTCACCCGGCCGGATCCGGACTACATCGCCTTGCCGGTATTCCTCTCGCGCGCCTTCAGGCACTCTTCCGTCTATATCCGCACCGACCGGGGTATCGCCGGGCCGGGCGACCTCGCCGGGCGGCGCATCGGCATTGCCGAGTACCAGCTTTCCGCCAATGTCTGGGTGCGTGCGATCCTGAACGAAGCGGGGGTGGCGCCCGGGGCGATCCGCTGGCTGCGGGGTGGCATGGAGAGCCCGGCGCGGCCCGAGAAACTGGCCCTCGCGCCGCCGCCCGGGGTGACGATCGAGGCCGCTCCCGAGGGCGCCACGCTCAACGCGATGCTGGCTGCGGGCGAGATCGACGGCTTCATCGGTCCTCGCGCGCCGCGCCCCTTCGCCGAGGGGCACCCGCAGGTCGCCCGGCTCTGGCCAGACGGGCGCGCGGCAGAGGACTGGTTCGCCCGCCACCGTATCTTCCCCATCATGCATGTGCTCGGCCTGCGCCGCAGCCTGGCCGAGGCGCATCCCTGGCTGCCGGTGGCGCTGGTGAAGGCGTTCTCGCAGGCGAAGCGGCAGGCCCAGGCGGCGCTGGTCGATACCTCTGCCCCGAAGGCCACGATGCCCTTCGTGGAGGAGGCGCTGGCGCGCGCCGCGGCGCTCTCGGTCGATCTGTGGTCCTACGGGCTGGGGCCGGAGAACCGCGCCGCGCTCGACTACTTCCTCGATGCCCACCATGCGCAGGGCCTTTCGCCGCGCCGGGTGGCGGTGGACGAGCTGTTCCACCCGGCGGCCTGCGAGGCGTTCAGCCTCTAGCGGCCCTCGTCGGGCGACTGGCGGCGATTGACGCCCCGGCGGCGGACGGCTACGTTTTGTTCTCCCCTCGTTTCACGGATGGCCCGCGCCCATGACCCATTTCGCCGCCCCGATCGCCGAGCAGATCTGGGACATGAAATACCGCCTGAAGGCGGATGATGGCACGGCACTCGACCGCACGCCGGAGGACGGCTGGCGGCGCGTCGCCCGTGCGCTCGCCGCGCCCGAGGCAGAGCCCGCCGTCTGGGAGGAACGCTTCTACCATGCGCTGGAGGATTTCCGCTTCCTGCCCGCCGGGCGCATCCTCGCGGGGGCGGGCACCGGGCGCGAAGTTACGCTCTTCAACTGCTTCGTGATGGGTACCATCCCCGACAGTCTCGATGGAATCTTTCAGGCGCTCAAGGAAGCCGCGCTGACCATGCAGCAGGGCGGCGGCATCGGCTACGACTTCTCGACCATCAGGCCCAAGGGCGCGCGGGTCGCGGGCGTGGCGGCGGACGCCTCGGGGCCGCTCTCCTTCATGGATGTGTGGGACTCGATGTGCCGCACCATCATGTCGGCGGGCTCGCGGCGCGGCGCGATGATGGGCACCATGCGTTGCGACCATCCCGACATCGAGGATTTCATCGCCGCCAAGCAGGATGCCGCGCGCCTCCGGATGTTCAACATCTCGGTGCTGGTCACGGATGCCTTCATGGCGGCGGTGCAGGCGGACGGGCCCTGGGAGCTGCACTTCGGCGGCAAGGTCTATCACACCCTGCCCGCGCGCGATCTTTGGAACCGGATCATGCGCGCCACCTACGACTATGCCGAGCCCGGGGTGATCTTCATCGACCGCATCAACGCGATGAACAACCTGTGGTATGCCGAGCAGATATCTGCCACGAACCCTTGCGGCGAGCAGCCGCTGCCGCCCTATGGGGCCTGCCTGCTGGGTTCGGTCAATCTGGCGCGGATGGTGGAGCGGCCCTTCTCGCCCGATGCCTCCTTCGACTGGGCGGCGCTTGACGAGCTTGTGGGCGTCGCGGTGCGGATGATGGACAATGTGGTGGACGTCAGCCGCTTCCCGCTGCCGCAGCAGGCGGCGGAGGCGCGCGCCAAGCGGCGCATCGGGCTTGGCGTCACCGGGCTTGCCGACGCTCTGGTGATGCAGGGCCTCGTCTATGGCAGCCCCGGGGCGGTGGCGGCCACGCGCGAGGTGATGCGCCGCATCGCGCGCAGCGCCTATCTGGCATCTGCCGGTCTCGCCGCCGAGAAGGGGGCCTTCCCGCTCTTCGAAGCGGAGAAATATCTCGCGGGCGGCACCATGGCGCGGATGGACGAGGACGTGCGCGCGGCGATCCGCGAACACGGCATCCGCAACGCGCTTCTCACCTCGGTGGCGCCCACTGGCACCATCAGCCTCTATGCGGGCAATGTCTCGTCCGGGATCGAGCCCATCTTCGCGCTCTCCTACACGCGCAAGGTGCTTCACGCAGAGGGCAGCCGCAGCGAGGAGGAGGTGGAGGATTACGCGGTCGCCGAATGGCGGCGGATCAACGGAGACGCGCCGTTGCCCGCGGCCTTCGTCACCGCGCAGACGCTTGCCCCCGAGGCGCATGTGGCGATGCAGGCGGCGGCGCAGGAATGGGTGGATTCTAGCATTTCGAAGACCGTCAACGTGCCCGCCGACATCCCTTTCGAGGCCTTCAAGGGCGTCTATCTGCAGGCTTGGGAGTCTGGCTGCAAGGG
>PHEG01000228.1 GCA_002842835.1 Alphaproteobacteria bacterium HGW-Alphaproteobacteria-2
GCCTCTTCCGCGACGCCAAGCTCATGGAGATCGGCGCGGGCACGTCCGAGATCCGCCGCATGCTGATCGGGCGCGAGCTGATGGGGGCGATGGGGTGATTTGGCGCACAATCATTCTCGCGCTCCTTCCGGCGACAGCCTTCGCGCAGGAGATGCAGGTTGACCGCCAGCAGGTGCTCGAATGCTTCCGCGCCGCCCCGCTGGATGCTGCCCCGCCCGCCTGCATCGGCGACGCGGCGGCGGCCTGCCAGCGCCTGCCTGGCGGCGAGACGACGCTCGGAGCCGCGGAATGTCTGAATGCCGAGGCGGGCGTCTGGGACGATGTGCTGAATGCCGAGTACCGGGACGCCATGGCGCGGATCTGCGACCACGGCGGCGCGGCGCTGGCCGAACAGTTGCGCGACGCGCAGCGCGTCTGGATCGCCTTTCGCGATACCGAATGCGGGCTGCGCGACGGCATCTGGGCTGGCGGCACGATCCGCGTCATCATCGCCGGCAATCGCGTGCTGCGCGAGACCACCGAACGTGCGCTGGAGTTGCGCGACCTGGGGAGGATCGAATGAAACTTCAGTCGCAGGTGCTGCCCTCCTCGGAAGGCTTCCGTGCCAACCGCGCCGCTGCCGAGGCGGCGCTGGCCGAGATCGCCGGGGCGGCCGCTGCGGCTGCGCAAGGCGGTGGCGAAAAGGCGCGCGCGCGTCATGTCGAGCGCGGCAAGATGCCCCCGCGCGAGCGGGTGTCGAACCTGCTCGATGCGGGCAGTCCGTTTCTAGAGATCGGCGCCACGGCGGCGCATGGCCTCTATGACGGGGCTGCACCGGGGGCCGGTGTCATCGCGGGCGTGGGCCGGGTGCATGGGCAAGAGGTGATGGTGGTGGCCAACGACGCCACCGTGAAGGGCGGTACCTACTTCCCGATGACCGTGAAGAAGCACCTGCGCGCGCAGGAGATCGCCGCGCAGTGCCACCTGCCTTGCGTCTATCTGGTGGACAGCGGCGGCGCCAACCTGCCCAACCAGGACGAGGTCTTTCCCGACCGCGAGCATTTCGGGCGCATCTTCTACAACCAGGCAAACATGAGCGCTGCGGGCATTCCGCAGATCGCCGTGGTTATGGGATCCTGCACGGCGGGCGGTGCCTATGTTCCGGCGATGTCGGATGTCTCGATCATCGTGCGCGGGCAGGGCACGATCTTTCTCGGCGGCCCGCCACTGGTGAAGGCCGCCACCGGCGAGGTGGTCTCGGCAGAGGATCTGGGCGGGGGCGACGTGCACACGCGGCTCTCGGGCGTGGCCGATTACCTGGCCGAGGACGACACCCACGCGCTGGCGCTGGCGCGCCGCGCGCTGGCGAGCCTCAACCGCCGCAAGCCCGAGACGGTGGTCTGGCAATCCCCCGAGGATCCCGCCTACGACCCCGAGGAACTGCTGGGCATCGTGCCGGCTGACACCCGCGTGCCCTACGACATCCGCGAGGTGATCGCCCGGCTGGTGGACGGATCACGCTTCGACGAGTTCAAGCCGCGCTTCGGCGAGACGCTGGTCACGGGCTTTGCCCACATCATGGGCTGCCCGGTGGGGATCGTGGCTAACAACGGCATCCTCTTCTCGGAATCCGCGGTGAAGGGCGCGCATTTCATCGAGCTGTGCAGCCAGCGGAAGATCCCGCTGCTCTTCGTGCAGAACATCACCGGCTTCATGGTGGGGCGCAAATACGAGAACGAGGGCATCGCGCGCCATGGCGCGAAGATGGTCACCGCGGTGGCCACCACGGCGGTGCCCAAGATCACACTTATCGTGGGCGGCAGCTTCGGCGCCGGGAATTACGGCATGTGCGGGCGCGCCTATTCGCCCCGCTTCCTGTGGACCTGGCCCAGTTCCCGCGTCTCGGTGATGGGCGGGGCGCAGGCGGCGGGCGTGCTGGCCACCGTCAAGCGCGATGCGATCGAGCGGTCGGGCGGAACCTGGTCGGCTGACGAGGAGGCAGAGTTCAAGCGCCCCACGCTGGAGATGTTCGAGCGCCAGTCCCACCCGCTCTATGCCTCGGCGCGGCTCTGGGACGACGGCATCCTCGATCCGCGCAAGACGCGCGGCGCGCTGGCGCTCTCGCTCTCGGCGGCGCTGAACGCGCCGATCCCCGACACGCGCTTCGGCGTCTTCCGGATGTGAGACGGTCCATGCCGCGCGCCAACGTGACCGTGATGCACGCATTCGTGAGCGCCAGGCCCTCGCAACTGCCGGTCGCCGCACATAGCCTTCTGTGCCGAACTGACCGGACAGGAGGTTTTTATGTCCCAACACATTCTCGATCTGCCGCATGTCGAACATGCCGAGGCCGAGGGCGAGGCGAAGCGTGTTCTCGACAAGGCGAAGGCGGGCGTGGGCTTCGTGCCCAACATGTACAAGGCCATGGTCAATTCGCCCGGCCTGCTCGAGACCTATCTCGACGGCTATGCGCGCTTCCGCGCGAGCGGGGTCTTCACCCCCGCCGAGCAGGAGGTCGTGTTCCTGACCATCAGCGATGCGAACGGCTGCGGCTACTGCATGGCGGCGCACACGATGCTGGCGCTGCACAAGTCGGGCGTGGGTGCCGCCGACGTCGAGGCGCTGCGCGCGGGCAAGCCGTTGCCGACCGCGAAGCTCGAGGCGCTTCGTGCCTTCACCCGGCATCTGTGGGACACCCGCGCGCGACCGACGAAGGAAGCCGTGCGTGCCTTCCATGCAGCAGGTTACAGCGACCGGCACATCCTCGAACTGGTGCTCGCCTGCGCGGTCAAGACGCTGTCGAACTGGTCGAACCACCTCACCGAGCCCGCGGTGGACGAAGTGTTCGCGGCGCACAAGGTTGCGGCGGCCTGACGCCACGCGTCAGTGCCGGATTTTTGCGGCGGCTGCCCCCGGGCGGGGTGGCCGCCGCTTGCGTTTTGCCCCGCGGGGCGGGAAGGAGACAGGGATGTTCACGCGAATCCTGATCGCCAACCGCGGCGAGATCGCCTGCCGCGTCATCGGCGATGCCGTCATCGCCGCGGCGCGCGCCACCGGGGCCGAGGCTATCCACCCGGGCTATGGCTTCCTGTCGGAGAACCCCGATTTCGTCGCAGCGGTGGAGGCGGCGGGGCTCACCTTCATCGGCCCCTCGGCATCGGCGATCCGTGCCATGGGGCTCAAGGATGCGGCCAAGGCGCTGATGGAAAAGGCGGGTGTGCCGGTGGTGCCAGGCTATCACGGCGCGAACCAGGACGACGAGCATCTGGCGGGCGCGGCCGACGCCATCGGCTATCCGGTGCTGATCAAGGCCGTCGCGGGCGGCGGCGGCAAGGGCATGCGCATCGTCACCCGCCCGCGGGACTTCGGCGAAGCGCTGGAAAGCGCGCGGGGCGAGGCTGCCACCGCCTTCGGCAACGATGCCGTGCTGGTGGAGAAATACATCGAGAAGCCGCGCCACATCGAGGTGCAGGTCTTCGGCGACGGCAGCCGTGCGGTACATCTCTTCGAGCGTGACTGTTCGCTCCAGCGCCGCCACCAGAAGGTGATCGAGGAGGCCCCCGCGCCCGGCATGACGGCCGAGATGCGCGCCGCCATGGGCCAGGCGGCGGTGCGCGCCGCCGAGGCGATCGGCTACAGCGGCGCGGGCACGGTGGAGTTCATTGTGGATGCTTCCGACGGGCTCCGCGCGGATCGCTTCTGGTTCATGGAGATGAACACCCGCCTGCAGGTGGAGCACCCCGTGACCGAGGCGATCACCGGCGTGGATCTCGTCGAATGGCAACTCCGCGTCGCATCGGGCGAGCCGCTGCCCGCACGGCAGGAGGACCTCGCCATCAGCGGCCATGCCTTCGAGGCGCGGCTCTATGCCGAGGACGTGCCCGCGGGCTTCCTGCCCGCCACCGGCACACTCACGCACCTGGCCTTCCCGCCGGGCGTGCGCGCCGATTCGGGCGTGCGGGCAGGCGATTCGATCAGCCCTTTCTACGACCCGATGATCGCCAAGATCGTGGTGCACGGGCCGACGCGTGCGGTTGCGCTGCGCAAGCTGGCGCAGGCGCTGGCGCGCA